>DATCZY010000114.1:0-2851 GCA_036525655.1 Lysobacterales bacterium
CCTTTGCGTGATTTTCAAGGTGTTTTGCCACTGCCATGGCATTGTCGCAGTGGCGCTCCATCCGCAGGGTCAGGGTTTCAATGCCCTGGAGGATCTGGAAGCTGTTGAACGGCGAGATGCAGGCCCCCATGTCCCGCAGCAGGATGGTGCGGGCCCGGATAATATAGGCGGCATTCAAGACGGCGTCGCTCCAGACAACACCGCCGTAGGACGGGTCGGGTTGGGTGAACATCGGGAACTTGCCGGCGGCCGGCCAGTCGAACCTGCCGCTGTCGATGATGACACCGCCGATGCTGGTGCCGTGGCCGCCGCAGAACTTGGTCAGGGAATGGACGGATATGTCGGCGCCGTAGTCGAAAGGCCGGCACATGTAGGGGGTGGCTACGGTATTGTCGACGATCAGGGGGATATGGGCATCGTGGGCAATGCGGGCGATTTTTTCCATGTCAGGGGTATCAAGCCGCGGATTGCCGATGGTCTCGATGAAGACGCATTTTGTTTTGTCGTTGATGGCAGCGGCAAATGCTTCCGGGCTCGAGGCGTCCACAAAGGTGGTCGTGATGCCGTACTGCGGCAGGGTGTGCAGAAAGAGGTTATAGGTGCCGCCGTAGAGGCTGGCCGCGGCGACAATATTGTCTCCCGGCCGGCAGATGTTGATGATTGCATAGGTGATGGCGGAAGAACCGGAGCTGGTTGCCAGGGCGCCGACCCCGCCTTCAAGATGCATCATCCTCTTTTCCAGGACATCGGTGGTCGGGTTCATTATCCTGGTGGAGATGTTGCCGGTGGCCTCGGGCTTGAAATCACCGGGGCGCAGCCCGTCCTGGTCCAGGTTGAGCCGCGGCGCCCATACCTCCGGCTTCAGTGAAAAAAGCTGGGCCGCATCTTCGGTGTCTTCAAAAACATAGCTCGTGGTCTGGTATATGGGCACGGCCCTGCTGCGGGTTGCAGGGTCAGGGGTGTGGCCGGCGTGCAGGGCGAGGGTTTCAGGCTTCCAGGACATTTGTTACCTCCATTTTTGATGAAATACCATAAAAGGCTTCCAGGGGACCTCTTCGGCAAGCGGGTCCGGGTTTCAGGAGACTATTTGAACTGACTAGGAAAAATGGGATGTAAAGTCAAGGGAAAATGTCTGCCGGAACTATTGGAAAACGAATGACGCTCCTTTCCTTGCATTAAATAAGGGGCCCGTCTAGGCTTTTATTGCCCGGTGTTTTTATTCCGTGATCTTACGGGTTTCATAACTCTTGCGGAAATCGAAGGTTCCGACCCAGGCGAGTTCCTGCAGCATTTTCTTGTACGTCTCTTCGGCATTACCGATGCCGACCGACGACGGGCTTCCGGCCGCAAGATTTAGACTGGCCAATTTCCACTTGCCATGGGCACCGTTTGACCAAAGGGTCGCACCGGTGCGGGTCTGGCGTAAACGGGCATTCAAATTAGCGCGCATGTAGGAGGCCGCGCTCATCGAGGTCAGGTCCTGGCCGAATTGAACGTCGGGAAGCGACCGTGTCACCTCCAGAGTGCCGGTTAGCAGTGAATCGACCCCGTACTCTTTGCCAATCGCCTTGACAGCCCCGGCATCGAGGGTGTCAAAACCGGCCTCACGCAGGACTTTGGCCTGATTGCCGAGTTCGAGTATGGGCACGCCCGGCTGGGCCGCCTGAAGGTACTGGATGAATTTCAGGGTGATGTCGCCGGGCAACTGCTCGTCGCTCTGAACGTCAAAGGCCACGACTCCGATGGTGCCCAGTGTCGTTAAATCGATCTGGGGCGGGATTTCCACTGTGATTTTCTTGCCGCCGCAGGCGACCAGCGCCGCTGTCAACAGCAGGAAAAAAAGCAAGCCTATCCTATTTCGTGTCATCATCCCTCCTGTCTGTGTCAGTGAGTAAAAGTTGAAAATGATTCATTGTTGACAGCTGGAGCACGTCTTCCCGGTGTGGTTTTTGCGCGCAGTGATGTGCAATTGCTTTTTGAGCCAGCTGGAAATCGGGGTGGCCCAGTAAACCACCCCGAATGCGGCAACACAAATGACTTATAATGAATCACCGGAAAAATTGTCAACGGAAAATGAGACGAGTCAACACTGGAGCAGGTAGATTGTTATAACTGCCGACCCGGGTTGAACCGCCATCGCTAGTGGAAGGTGGGCTCTGTTCAAATCCGGTGCTTTCCAGACCCGTGAAGTGTCCGATCTGCAGGACCGCGGTGTTGCGGCAGGCTGTCACAGCTGTAATTGCGATGTTTTGCATGCCAACCGGAATCGCGTCCAAAAGATAACGGTTCCGGTTGGCTAGGGTTTGATTATTTTAAACCTCCTGTCGTCATTGTCGTTTTACCAGCTATAACTATGGCTTTGGCCATGGCAGGAAAAACTACTGCATCTATTCGTAGAGTCGTTCCAGCCGCTAGCGGGAATGCTTGTGCCAGTGCCTCCAATGGTAAGGCCCGGCGCCAACTCGAACGTGGTTGTTTGCAGATTACTGAAATGTCCGGTCTGCAGGACCCCAGTGTTATGACATTCCGTACAGCTATAGTTTCTATGTATGCTATGCCTCCCGGAGATATTGCCGTTGTATTGGGCTGTGCTGCGCTGATGACAGGAGGTACATTGGGTATTGACCACGATGGCGCCGCTCCACCAGTCTGGCGTGGTCTGTCCGCCATGGCACTTGATATTGGAGCAGGTGCCGTCCCCGTTGTCGGTGGCCGGGCCGCTCGCTGCATCGAAACCGGCCGGAAAGGCCAGATCTACCTCGGAATTATGCGCAGCATCGAGATGGCAGATAGAACAGCTGGTGCCCACTGAAGCCAGTGCGGTGTGAACCGCATGGGCTCCTGCGGTATC
>DATCZY010000115.1:0-2955 GCA_036525655.1 Lysobacterales bacterium
TATCTGAAGTCATTGAATATCACCGGCGCGATGATGGCGCTGCTGCGCGATGCGGTTCACCCCAACCTGGTGCAAACACTCGAAGGTACGCCGGCATTCATGCACGGCGGTCCGTTTGCCAATATCGCACATGGGTGTAACAGCCTTTTTGCGACCCGCATGGCGATGCAGTTTGCCGATTGGACCGTCACCGAAGCAGGCTTTGGTTTCGACCTGGGAGCCGAGAAGTTTTTCCACATCAAGTGCCGGCCAAACGGTCTCGACCCGGATGCCGTGGTGGTGGTGACCACCGTGAGGGCATTGAAGCTGCATGGCGGCAAGCACCGGGACGAACTCGATCAGCCCGATCCGGAAGCGGTTCGTCTGGGTCTGGAAAACCTCGACAAACACATCGAAAGCGTTTCACATTTCAACAAGCACCCGGTGGTCGCCCTGAACCGGTTTGTACATGATACCGATGAGGAAATCCGCATCATACGCGAACGAGCAGAGGCCCACGGTGTGTCGTTTGCGGAATCCAGGCATTTTGCAGAGGGCGGAAAAGGCGCGCAGGACCTGGCACGTGAGGTGATCAGGTCTGTTGTACACAACAAACCTTTTTCACCGCTGTACGAACTCGATGACACGATTTATGAGAAAGTACACAAGGTTTGCAAGGATATGTACGGCGCTGATGATGTAGCCTTTACCAAGGACGCTGAGATAGACTTGAAAGTTATTACCAGCCTCGGGCTGGACAAGTTGCCGGTGTGTATTGCCAAGGCGCCGAGTTCGCTTTCAGATGATCCGATGCTGCACGGCAGGCCGCGCGACTTTGAGGTCACGGTCAGGAATATACAGGTCAGCGCCGGCGCAGGTTTTCTGATTATTCTGACCGGCCGGATCATGCGCATGCCGGGGTTGCCAAAACAACCCATGGCCGAACAGATAGAATTACTTCCCGACGGCACGGTGTTTGGGGTGGGTTGACTATAATAACGATGACAAGGCGGGTCTTGCAGATACGGGAAGACCACCGGAAACAGGGAAAAACATGAGACTGCTTTTAAGACTGAATTTATTTTACGGGATTCTCGCCGGACTGGTCTGGGGTGGCTACCAGCTGGTCCCCGACCTGCACCGCTACCTGCCGCTCGGCGTGGTTGACACCCTGTTTAACCAGGATACGGAAAGCGACATCGGCGGCATCGTCATCCATGCATCCAATGTAACCGATGAGGTCGGCGGTTTGATATGGCTGTTGATGGCCATTGTCGGCGCGGTGGCCCTGATGGTTCCGGTTTCATGGACATACATGGCAGTGCGCAGCAAGGCCAAAATGGACCAGTCCTTACTGGAAACCATACTCGTGCTGCCGATCGCGGTGACCGGCATCGTGTTGATCGTGCACAACAGCCTCGCCATGGCTTTCAGCCTTGCAGGCGTGGTTGCTGGCGTGCGCTACCGGTACGCGCTGAAGAGCACCGCCGACTCCCTGTTTATCTTTCTGGCGGTTGGCGTCGGGCTGGCTTCCGGTATCGGCATGTTACTGGTCGCTGCCGTGATGACCGCGATCTTCAATTACACCTTCCTGATCCTGTGGGAGCTGAACTATGGCGGCTATGAAGATTCAAAGACCTACATGCGCCAGAGTCCGCGTGAAATCGAAAGGAAAAAAGCCCAGGAAAAAGACACAGGTATATTTGAGTAAGACTGGAAACTGATTTTTGGAATTGAAGATGAAATTATCGCTCCCTGTTGTTGTATTGCTCTCAGCGCTGCTGGCCGTTGGTACTGTCGAGGCCAAGGCAAAAAAAATTGATGACTATCACTGGACCGGTGTGGACCGGGTCATCGCCATGGGTGACTTGCATGGCGACTATGATCAATACCTGGCGGTGATGAAGTCCGCCGGACTGATCGACAAGGGTGGGAAGTGGAGCGGTGGCGATACGCACTTCGTCCAGACCGGTGATATAACAGACCGTGGTGCCGATAGCCGCAAAATTATTGACCACCTCGTGAAATTGTCAAAACAGGCCAAAAAGGCCGGCGGTTATGTGCACATGCTCATCGGCAACCATGAGACGATGAATGTCTATGGTGACCTGCGCTATGTTTCACCCGGCGAGTACCAGGCGTTTGTTAGTAAAAACTCTTCGCGTTTGCAGAATCTGCAATGGGAGAGGCAGGTCGAGTGGATGCGCGCCAACACACCGGATTTTGAAGAACTGGATCTTGAAGCCTATCGCAAGGAGTGGGAACAGCAGGTACCCCTGGGTTGGGTGGAACACCGCCTGGCCTGGTCGCCCAATGGCGAGTATGGCAAGTGGGTCGAGGGTAACCAGGTCGCGGTGCAGATCAACGACACCATTTTTCTGCATGGTGGTATCAGCGCCAAATATTGCAGCCTGAGTCTGCAGTCCCTGACCGAACAGGTGATTGCAGCCATGCAGAACTATGACCGGTCGGCCATCACCATCGTCAACGACCCTTTGGGGCCGGTTTGGTACCGCGGTCTGGCGCTGGAGAAAGAAGCCGACATATTCAGCCAGACCCTGGACAATATCCTCGATCGTTACGGCGCCAGGCGTATCGTGATTGGCCATACGCCAACCGGCGGTGTCGTCTGGCCGCGCTTCGACCAGCGTGTCGTTGTTAACGACACCGGTATTGCCACCTATTACGGTTCACACAAGGGCGTGCTTGAACTCACCAAAGATGGCGCCACGGCGATATACGGTGACAAGAGAATTCCGCTGCCCGTCGATAACAGCGGACGTGAAGACTACCTGCGGGCCGTGATCGAAGCCGACCCTAATAATGAGCAGATGAAAGAGCGCCTTGCCAGGATGCTGGCGCCGCCAACGGATGAGGGCGCCGCTCCTGTTGATGGCGAAATGGCCGAGGAGACAGAAGCAGGGGATTCCCCGGCCGAAGAAGCTATTCTCGTCCCCGGCACTTGTCAATAATGTC
>DATCZY010000116.1:0-2010 GCA_036525655.1 Lysobacterales bacterium
TCCTGCAGTTCTGGCAACGCCTCGTGCATCGCGACTTCGGGCGTGGTGCCGCTGTCCTGCCCCGGAATCATCAGGAAGGTTCCGGGTTGGCTGGTGGACCCGCTGGGGCCGGTCACCATCCGCCCCGCGCATCTGCCTGCCCTGGCGCCCTGGTTATGGAAATTCTGGCGTGTCTGCAACATGCGGAAAGTCGAAGAAATCGCAGGTGCACAGGCGCTTTTGATGCACACGGTACTGGCGGACTGGGATGCTATTCTAGCCGCGGCAGGTGCAAGCCAGCTAAAGCAGTCCCCCGGCGCCATCCACCTGTACGACACCGAAAAGGAATACCAGGACGACCAGTGGCAGTTCGAGCTGAACAGGCGCCTGGGTTTTGAACACCACCGCCTCAGTTCAACGGAGCTTAAATCCATGGTTCCGGAGTTGAAACTGGACAAGGGCGTGGCGTTGATGGCGCCGGACTGGCACCACCTGGTGGACCCCGCCAGGGCTACCGCGCGTATTGCGGAAGACTGTTTTGCCAAGGGTGGAAACTGGGTACAGGACCGTGTTACCGAAGTCAGTACCCAGGGTTCGGGTGTTTGCGTAAAGACGGAGTCGGGAGATACGATCGAGGCGGATCAGGTCGTGGTCGCGGCCGGCGCCTGGTCCAATGCTTTGGCGGAGCAGCTTGATTACAGGGTTCCGTTGATCGCGGAACGCGGCTATCACAGCCAGATCGGCAAACCCGGCGTCGAACTCAGGCACCCGGTCATGTCACTGACCCGGCATTTTGTCATGACCCCGCTGGAAGGCGGTTTGCGGGTGGCCGGCACCGCCGAATTCGCCGCCCTGGATGCAAAACCCGATTACAGGCGTGCTAAGGTTTTGCTCGAACTGGCCGGTCACTATCTCGATGGCCTTAAAATCGATGACGTGACCGAATGGATGGGACAGCGCCCGGCAATGCCGGATTCGCTGCCGGTTATTTCAGTTTCACCGCGGCATGCAAATGTTTTTTATGCGTTTGGTCACGGCCACTACGGCATCACCCAGGGGCCGACGACCGGACGGATCATCGCCGACATGATGACCGGAAGCAGTCCGTCCGTGGATGTTTCCGCCTATCGTTTTGACAGGTTTGCCTGAGGAGCCCCTGGTCTGTTTATGAAAAAGCCACCCGCAACGACCTTTCATTGCATCGATGCACATACCTGCGGAAACCCCGTGCGCGTGGTCACCAGCGGTGCGCCGCAGCTCGAAGGTGAGACCATGCTGGACCGGCGTGAGCACTTCATGCGCGAGTTCGACTGGATGCGCACGGCGCTGATGTTTGAGCCGCGTGGCCACGCGATGATGTCCGGCAGCATGCTATACCCCAGTTCACGCGATGACTGCGACATCGGGGTTTTGTACATCGAAACCTCCGGCTGTCTCGCCATGTGCGGTCATGGCACTATCGGCACCGTGACCATCGCCATCGAAAAAGGCCTGGTGACACCGCGAAAAGAGGGCGAACTGCATCTCGAAACCCCGGCCGGCAGGGTCGTGGCCAGCTATACCCGGGAAGGCGGCCGGGTGAAGACGGTGAAGCTTGTCAACGTGCCGTCTTACCTGCACGCACAGGACTTGAGTGTCGACTGCCCGGAACTCGGCGGACCACTCAAGGTAGACGTGGCCTACGGCGGGAATTTCTACGCGATCGTCGATCCGCAAACCCATTACCGCGACTTGGAAGACCTGAGCGCCGGTGATATTTTGCGTATCAGCCCGCTGCTGCGCGAACGTCTGAATGAGAAATACAGTTTCGTACACCCCGAAGACCCGCGTATCTGCAGGTTGTCACACCTCGAATGGACCGGCAGGCCAAGACAGCCGGGTTCCGATGCCCGCAACGCGGTTTTTTACGGCGACCAGGCCATCGACCGCTCACCTTGCGGCACCGGCACATCGGCGCGCATGGCGCAACTGGTGGCACGTGGCAAACTGGCAAAAGGTGATCGCTTTGTGCACGAGAGCTATATCGGCAGC
>DATCZY010000117.1:0-10363 GCA_036525655.1 Lysobacterales bacterium
TTGATCGAGGGCGGCAGGCCCGAATACCACTCGTACGGCACTTTTACGGCTCCCGGCAATAGCTCCACCCTGGTGCATGTCTATGACAGTGTATGGCTCGACGACGAAGCGCTTAACGTCCGCTATACAGGCGGACAGCCATGGGCGTATTTCTACGTCCAGTATGGCAGCCCCGATATTCGTGTAGTGAGAATAGCAACCGACTATTCGGCGTACGACCGCCTTCGTCTCGAACTTAAGCGCGATGCGGGCACCCAGTGTTCGGCTCTGCGTCTGGAAATCAAGGACATTGATGGCGCTGAAAAAGGCGGCCTGCGGAACGTTCCGCTTGTATTGACACCGGAGTGGCAAACATACACGGTCGATCTTGCCGAGTTCGCCGACGCTGACCTGACACGGCTCAGCATCGTCGCTGGCTTCTTGTTTGAAAGTCCACAGCCCTGCAGTATTGCAATACGCGACGTTCGATATCTCAGGCCCGAATAGCTGACGGCTTTCGACCGGCAACAGATGCCTGCTGGGTCAGAACGTGCATAATCATAAGTTTCTATACGCCCAAACCAGGCAATGCTGCGATTGACAGGGTCCCCGGACGCTCTACAACAGTCCCTCGGACACCGCTCGCTTGTGTGCAAGCTCGGCCGCCGCGTTCAAGCGCGCAAGTGCCGCAGTGAAGCGGGGGTCGTCGCGAATTGAATCGTAATGCGGTAAAAACTTCAAACCCGGCCAGCCAGATAGATATTCGATAGTGACGCACTCTTCCAGGGCCGACAAAGCCTGTTCACGCTGACCAAGCAGTGCATAGATTCTGACATCCAAAAAGCCAAAAGCATTGGCGCCGTGGTTGCGCTGCAGTCGCGAGATGTTTTCAAGCGCCAACCTTAACAAATTCTCTGCGCGCTCATTTTCTCCACTTTGCTGCAAAAGCAATGCGGCATCGACTGCATCAGCAATTTGGTAATCCTTCAACGCATCCGGTACCGGGCCTGAAAACCACTCGGGATATTCTTTTTCAAACCCTGGGCGAGCCTGCTCAAAATCACCAACATACAGCGCTGCATAATGCCTGTATTGGCTGTCATCTTCAAAGTCAGCGGTTGAATCAAGAATGGCCTGCGCCACATCACGGTCACCAGCGGCCAGTTGTAAAAGGATTCGGATGAACGCTTTTTCCATTGGCTTCATGACCTGGGATTTCGAGATGCAATCAAGCGCCGATTCCCTGGCGGCCAGGTTAAGGTAGTTGTAACAGAGGAAGCGGGCCCTGGTGTTTTCCGGATCCAGTTCGACTGCTTTCAAGCTGGCTCGAAGTGTTTCGACGGCATTACCCTGTGACCAGTAAATCCATGACAGATACGTATAAACCGTAGGGTAGTCAGGATGTAATGTCCTGACCCGCTCAAGCTCGATGAGCGTTTGTTCATCATCTCCGGCAAAAAACGGGTGGGCTGCATAGGTGACGTGAATCACCCGTGACAGGGGATCAAGCTCGTGGGCACGTTGCAAAAGCACATAGGCCTCGTCGTCGCGACCCTGCGCTTCGCGGACAAAGGAAAACCAGTGATTAAGCGCCGCATTGCCGGGGATCAATTCCATCGCGCGCTCGAAATCCCTTGCGGCTGCGTCCAGGTCATCATGGTGGCGGTGAATCTCGCCACGCACCATGAATGCTTCGCCCAGGTCAGGTGATGACTCGAGTGCCTCTCCAAGCAGAACCATGGCCGGCTCAAGTGAATCGGCTTCCGGCCAGCCCGCGTATTCGAACAGCAGATGATAGGCATTGGCCAGGCCAACTTTCGCTGCGGCAAAGCCCGGATCGAGCTCAATGGCTCGCTCAAAATGGCTCTTGCCTTCCTCGAGAGCAGGAACGACGCGCAGAGCCAGCAGTTGCTGGCCTTTCATGTATTCCTGGAAAGCCTCGAGGTTATCGGTCGGGCGGTCGTCGATACGCGCAGCTTCTTCCGGGCTCAGGCTTGCCTTCAAGGCGTCGGTGATCTCGCGGGTTATTGAGCTTTGAATGGCAAACAGGTTTTCTGCGGTCATTTGACGGTCATAGGTCTCCGCCCACAAGTGCTCGTCCGTTTCCGCATCGATCAACTGCATATTGACCCGAATCTGGTCACCGGAACGCTGAACCCCGCCTTCAAGGATCGCGCTCACACCCAATTGCTGTGCGATTTCCGGTATCGAAAGCTCGGTATTGCGGTAACGCATCACCGAGGTGCGGGAAATTACCTTGAGGGAAGCTATTTTTGCCAACTGCGTGAGCAGGTCATCGTGCATGCCGTCAGCAAAATACTGGTCCTCCTCGCGGGCGCTGCGATTCGCCAGTGGCAGTACGGCGATGGATTTTTCCGCTTCCACCGTCGCACCTGTACTTTCTTCGGCATTGACCGTTTCAGCCTGACTGGTGGTGCGCCCCTCAGACAGAACGAACTTGTCGATGGCGAAATAACCCAGGCCCAGCAGCAATACGCCAATGATCATGAAATCCAGTTTGCGACCGGTTTGATTAGTGATGGATTCAGAGCGGTCCACCTGCTTTTCGCGTTTAAGACCTTCAGGGGTCATCTCAAACGCCCAGGCAAACAGCAGGATGACCGGCAGACCGATGGCCAGCAACAACAGGATCACCCGGAATACCCAATCGGGCGCGCCAATATTGTTGATGACAACGTCAACCACCTGGATGATCAGCCACGCTACCACCACGTAAGCTGCGCCCACTTTGAATACGTTACGCCGTTTCAGTTCATTGAATAAAGACAAGTGCTGGTTTCTTCTTGTTCGAAAGTGCGTTAAGCATAGTGGTTAATTCGGCAAATGCCAAAAAAAACATAACACAAGAACACAAACACAAGAACACGGACCACAAGAACACGGACAGCCATAACGCTCGACTGAATTTGATCGACTTGTTGATTCTGTTTCTTTCTTGTCTATTTGGAGAGAGTTATGGCTGTCCATGTTCTTTTATTTGGAGAGAGTTATGGCTGTCCATGTTCTTTTTACATGTTCTTTTTCATGTTCTTTTCTCAAGGTCAGTATTCGAGTCACGAATAGCGTAATTCGGGATAAATATCAGGACACCCGTAACCATTCAAACCCAAAGCAATGTGGCTCCCAATTCAATTTGGTTATTTCGCGATTCGGCCGGATTTTAGTCGGTCGGGCCGGGCAGCCGAATCGAACCTGCTTTTGACGCGGGCGTTTTCTTCAGGGTGTGTCAACCTCCATCGGGTTGTTCAGGTCTGCGGTCCATTCCTGCAGGGAGGATATATAAACGGCCACGTTGCTGAAACCGAGCCTGGTCAGGATGAAGGCATCGGACGAAGCGGAAATGCCACCCCCGCAATAGGTAATGGTGCGCATGTTGCGGTCACCCTGGAACAACCTGGCCAGTTCATCACCTGGCAGGTAGCGGCCCGACTCATCCAGTAAGGAAAAGGCCGGTGTGTTGGTTGCTCCGGGGATATGTCCCGGCCACTCGTAAAGGACCATCTCACCCCGGTAATGAGACGCTGGCATGGCGTCAATAAGGCGGATGTTGTCTTTGGTTATGGACTCGAAGACCTCGTCGCGGTCGGCAATTAACTCAGGTCGGGGCGAGGGCGTGAGTAGTCTCACCGGTTGCCGGGATGGCTCGGTTGACAATGGTCGGCCTTCCGCGGTCCAGGCGCCCAACCCGCCATCCAGTATTGCCACACGGTCGAACCCGACCCAGCGCAACATCCACCATACCCGCGCAGCCCAGACGGAACCGTAGCTGTCGTACAGGACTACACGCGAGTCGTCACCGACACCAAGTGCACCCATGACGGCGCTGAACTTCTCAGGCGTCGGCAGGGCAAAATCGTACGGGCTGTCGTGATCGGACAGATCCCCCGTCAGGTCTGCAAAACCCGCGCCCGGTATATGTCCTTTTTCATAGGATGCGCGTGCACTCACGGAGCGCATACCGCCATTTTCATCCTGCTCTACCAGTACGGAACAGTCGAGTACCACCAGGTCGGCATCATCCAGGTGTTCATTCAGCCACTGGGTGCTGACGAGGGTTCCAAGATCCGGATCGACTCCGACGATGGTTTCGGTTGGTGTTTCAGCGTTAACGGAGAAACTGAAAAAAGACGTCGAAAGGACAACAAGAAACCAACTGAATGTGTGTTTGAAATACATAATTCTTGCCCGTTTTGATCCTGAACCACTGAATATATTCGTCACTTAAACCAGGTGTCAACAAGGGAACGGTCAAAGTTGGCTAACCTGGCAGTTTAGCCAGATGGCAGGATTCGTCATATGCCTACAGTATGAAAGTCTGTGGGAAAGTCTGGACAGTCGCAATGCAAAAACCGGCAGGCCACGGGTGGCCCTGCTTAGTCTCCACGGCTTGTCCCCCCGGTTTAATCACAGCCTCGTAGGTTCTCAGTTAATTGAGTTTCGGCCCAGGCAGGGATTGTTCACAGACCCACATCCCGGTTGCCAGGT
This sequence comes from Lysobacterales bacterium, assembly GCA_036525655.1. Classification (GTDB taxonomy): domain Bacteria; phylum Pseudomonadota; class Gammaproteobacteria; order Xanthomonadales; family SZUA-36; genus SZUA-36. The sequence continues at coordinate 4,486 of DATCZY010000117.1, forward strand.
TGTAAGACATGGGTGTCCTGACTTTTTCTTCTGACTTTTTTCTTCTGACTTTTTGTGTGGCTTTAATTTTTCTTTCTGGCTTTTGCTCACCTTAAAACACCAGTCCCTGTCCAAAAAGCCCTAGATAACAGGTATTCAAGGTATGTGCCCGCCTACGTCCCGGGCTTAATTCGTGCCTTAGTTCAGGTTTTCGACCTCCACCGGCACAGTAGATGGCTCATCCATGTGGCCTGTGAATTTCTTCAAGAACTGTTTGATGTCATCGACAATCAGTACGTTGGCCGGCACCAGCACCAGGGTTACCACTGTCGCAAACAATATTCCGAACCCCAGTGAAATGGCCATTGGAATAAGCGTTTGAGCAGCAGAGGCTTTCTCGGACAACAATGGCAGGAGGCCAAAAAAGGTGGTCAGCGACGTCAGTATGACGGGACGAAATCTTACCACTCCTGCTTCAACCACCGAATTCCAAAGGGCCATTCCGGCACGCTGTTTTTGATTGATAAAATCCACCAGTACCAGGCTGTCGTTGATCACCACACCGGAGAGCGCCAGCAGGCCTAGTATACTCAGGAAAGAAAGCGGGTACCCCATGATCCAATGGCCGATAACGGCGCCGATAAAGCCGAAAGGAATAATCGACATCACCAGAAGAGGTTGTATGTAAGACTTCAGAGGAAGCGCCAGCAGAATGTAAATGATAAAAAGCAGCAGTGGCCAACCAATCATCAGGCTGCCAAAAGAATCTCTCTGCTGTCGTTGCTCACCCTCCATTTCATAGGAGATTCCGGGATACCTGCTCAGCATGCCCTCGATGAAGTCACGCAACTCAGCCTGCATGACCACCATGTTGGTCTTGTCTTTGTCCACATCCGCAGTGACATTCAGCACCCGGTACCCGTCGATCCGGGTAATCTCGGACGGCCCCTTGCCCGGAACCAGTGTAGCCACGTTTGCCAGCGGCACCCGGCTTCCGTTCGGTGCAGTAATGAGCATCTCATTGAGTGCTGAAAGCGTTCCGCGCTCCTTTAACGGAAAGCGCACAAGCACGCGAATATCATCGCGACCACGCTGGATACGTTGCGCTTCGAAGCCCCTGAATGCCTGCCCGACCTGTTGGACAACATCAGTTCTCGTCAGACCCATCAAATGGCCCTGGGGGCGTAACTCGATCTGAAGCTCCTGTTTTCCGTCCGAAAGACTGTCAGCGATATCGAAAACCCCGGGGTAGGTGGCCAGTCGCTCTTTCAGGGAATTGGCTGCCGCGCTCAATTCGTTCAATGAGTTGCCGTTGAACTGAACATCGATCGGTTCACCGGGGCGAAACCAGGAGGCGCGAAAATTGATGTTGACGGCACCGGGTATGGGCCCCACCATTTCGCGCCATTCATTGATCAACTGGGTGACGGTCAGATCGGACGTGCGTGTTTCCCGCGGCGCCGTCTCAAAACGGATCTGGGCGAGGTGAGGGCCGTTATTCCGGCGGATTGAACCCACGGTCGACAGAATGTTGGTGATCATGCCGGCGCCTTCCGCTTCATGCGCATATTTTTCCTGAAGTGTCCGGGCTGCCTCGAACATTTTGTCGGCGTGTCGCGAGGTGACTTCAAACGGCGTGCCCACTGGCATCTCGAGCACGGCGGTGGCGGTTTCGGACTCGACGGAGGGGAAGAAGACAAAGCGCGTCCAGCCACTGGTCACCAGTGCGACCACCACGATCAGCACGCCTGTAAAGCAGGCTATCGTTGACCAGCGATGACGCAAAACAAATTTCAGAAAAGGCTGGTAGAAATCAACAATGATATGTTCGAGCCTTTTGGCAACACGACGCTGCCAGGCAGTAAAGCCAGTCGCTTTCGCGTCAACAGGCCGGGGCTTGATTTTCGCCAGGTGCGCTGGAAGGATCAGTTTTGATTCTACCAGTGAAAATAGCAGAACAGGGATTACCACCATCGCAACCGGTGAATACCAGGTCCCCAGGAACCCCTCGATAAACATCAGTGGCACAAAGGCAACGATGGTCGTGAGGATGCCGAAGGTCACCGGAACCGCGACTTCTTTGGTGCCTTCGATGGCGGCCTTTAAACCGTCATCCCCGAATTGAAGATGTTTGTAGACGTTTTCACCGGTGACGATAGCGTCATCGACCACGATACCCAGCACAATGATGAACCCGAATGCGCTCATCATGTTCAGACTGATGTCAAAGACGCTCATCAGGATAAAGGCGCCCAGAAAACTGATCGGAATACCAATGAACACCCACAAGGCAATCGCTGGACGCAGAAACAGCGTCAGTAGCAGAATGACTAAAATTCCGCCCTGAAGAGCGCTCTTGCTCAAAATGCCGAGGCGGTTTTTAAGAACCTGGGCATCATCGTCCCAATAGCTCAGCTCGATACCTGCCGGAAGGCTTTCCTGGCGTGATTCGATATACTTTTTAACTTCACTGGAGATGCGCAGCGCACTTTGATTTCCGGTGCGGGTAATGTCGAGAAATATGGCCTCCTTGCCGTTGAAGCGGGTGCTGATGGCGTCTTCTTCGAATCCGTCCAGAACCTGCGCCAGGTCACCAATTTGCACGATCGTCCCATCCGGATTGGTTTTAACGACAATGGACTCGAAATCTGCACGCCGATAGGCCTGGCCTTTGGAACGTATGAGAACGTCACCCCCCAGTGTTCGGACGTTTCCCGCAGATAAATCTACTGAACTGCCGCGAATTGCCGAAGCAATATCTGCCAGGCTGAGGTCATACTCGCGCAGACGATCGGCAGACACTTCGATGGCAATCTCATATCGACGGGCAGAATCGAGTTCGACACTTGAAACGTCATCCAGCCTCAATAATTCTTCGCGAACCTGTTCGCCAAAGCGACGGATTTCTTCTTCAGCCTGGCTGCCTGAAATCACCACGTTGATGACCGCGAAACGGCGCTCTGCCAGACTGACCACGGGCTTTTCCGCATCGGCAGGAAAGGTATTGATGGCGTCAACCCTGCTTTTCACCGTGTCGAGTATGACAAGCGGGTCGTATTTTGAATCGACTTCGATTGTCACGCGGGTGCTGCCCTCCACCGAGCGGGAGACGATGCGGTCAATGCCTTCAATATCTTTGACGGCTTCCTCGATTCTTACCGCTGCGCCCAGCTCGATATCTTCAGGACTGGCGCCGCGCAAGGATACCGATACGGAAATCGTGTCAACATCGAACGGGGGGAAGGCTTCGAGCCTCACCCAGTGATTCACCGCGATCAAACCGCCGATGATTATGCTGAACATCAGCAAATTGGCGGCGACAGAATTCCTGGCAAACCAAGCGATCATGACCCTTCTTCGCTCCCGAATTTGCCCTGGCCTGAATCTTCAGCTACGGACAGGGATTCATCGATAACAGTCGAGACACGTACCCCGGAAGTAACCTGTCCCAATGGTGTTGTGACCAGGATGTCGCCATCGCCAAGACCGGCTTTAATAATCGCATCCTGGTCGTTCTGCCAGTTAATTTCTATATTGCGCCGCTGCAGGACGTCATTCTCAACGACATAGACATAGCTCCCCTGGTAAATCGCAGAATTGGGTATCACCAGGACATTCCGGAGCGTATGCCCGGCTATTATGGCGGTGACATACTGACCGATCTTCAGCTGCGGTCGTCCATCGACACTCCTGGAGTAGGGGTCATCTATTTGAGCAATGACATGCAGTTGGCGCGCTGACTCATCAATGGCGCCTTCCGTCCGGACCAGCCTGGCATCCCAGACCGTGCGGCCGATCAGGTCGGAAACGATTTGCGCGTTAACGGCTGAATCCGCAGATGCAGCATCCCGGTAAAGTTCAGGCAGGTCGATATACTCGAGATCACGATTTCTGATTGGCAGACGAACTTCTACGGAGTCCGTCGCATAAATCACAGCGATTTCTGAGTTGGGTGAAACAATTTGGCCAATATCTGCGCTCTGTTGCAAGACACGGCCGGCAAACGGCGCAACAATGCGCGTGCGCTCCAATTCCAACGCGGCTTTTTGCAAGGTGGCTTCGGCCGATATCACCCCGGCACGTGCCGCCTCCAATTGCGGTAGACGTAAAACCAGCTCCGGTGGCTCGCCTTCATTGCCCAGTGAGCTCCAGTCGTCCCGCGCCTGTTCGCTCCGCGCCGAAGCGTCGGCAAGTGTTTGACGTGCGTCCATCAATACGGCTTGAGCAATACGCACATTGGCTTCGTAATCACGGGGATCAATTGACACAAGGACATCGTCTTTGTTGAAAAATCCGCCATCCCGGACGTTTGGATTGACAAAAACAATCTGTCCGGAAACCTGTGCGGTCAGCGTGGTCTTTGTGCGTGGCTGAACCGATCCATAGCTCTCCAGCTGGATGTGATAGTCCCGACGCTGGAGCTGCACCGCATTGACAACCATTTCCTGGGCGGCAGGAGCAAACCGTTGCGGACTTTCCGGCGGATTGGCTCGTATGACGATTGCCAATGCCAGTAACAGGCCGATGATGGACACTGGAATTAATACTTTAGTGATTTTCTTCATTCGGTAGTTATTTCCTGACTCGAGACCGAGCTTCGATGACTTATTTTAAATTGCCCATTATTATCGGGCCCTACAAAGCTCACAGCTTTGTCAGGCCGTGGCCCGAATTGGGATGGTGCCCAAGAAAACTCAAAAAAATTCAAATAGCACTTTATTGTACAAATATTGTATAGAATAATAAAGTGATTAATCAGGTATATCAGAAATAACGTACAATAATAATACAAATATAAGCTGTATGGCATCAGTATGCAGAAAACCGGCAAAATTAAATAAACCAGCTATAGTCGGATCAAGGCGACGGGGATGCCAGTCTTTTTAAACACATGCCTGAGCTTACGGCGTTGCCAACACTTCCATGATGCCAAATTCGGCCCTGTAAAAAAACACCATTGCCAGGATCAGGCAAAGTATGCCAAATCCGACCAGCGCGATCATGATTGGCACGGCCATCCAAAAGTAGATGGTGTCTATATACGGGTAAACTATTTCGCATCGAGGAACAATATCGGTGATGGCCATAAGAACAGTCGCGCCAACGTAAACGTCAATCCCATGACCCGGCACAACACCGCGTGCCCGGCTATGAGTTACGCGACCTCTACAAAATCTTCCCTGACAAAAGCGATCGAGCTTTTAGCAGGCCTGGTCAGGTTATTATCCATCAAACTGCCGTGCAATATACACGATATGCCGAGTTTCCACGCATGGAACAAAGCTTCGCTGACAACTCTTGGTGCAAGCGATTTGTTATTGTTGATGCCCTCATGACCGGCGAGGCAGGGTCATTGGGAGTTAATATTTTTTCTACATAGACTTTGAAGAAATATCTTCTATAGTTATCTGTGAGGCCTTCTTGACAGTCAAAGTCGGTCGGGCACGCCACCTTTTAAAGTCAACCAATTCCATAGCATGGATGCTCAATAACTAGTGGAATGTGCCGGCAAGGAGTTATCAAATTGCAAGTCAGACAATTTATCACCAGCATTTTCTGCCTGGTCATCACTACATCGGTGTTGGCTAAAGCGAAAGATTCAGGAAAGAAAAATTCATTTTTTAAAAAATTCAGGACACCCATGTCCTACGACCTAAAATTGATGGGTGTCCTGACTTTCTGTTCCTGACTTTCCTGACGTTCCTTCCCGTGACGTTCGACTGATTTTTCTGCTTGTATTCATCCCAATGCAAAGATATCGGAGTTGACCGAGATGCTGCTGTGGAGGATGTTTGTAATTGTGTCGCCAGTTTTTTTATCCAGATATTTTTTAAAAAAACCTGGGATACCCGTGGGGTAGAGAGTCGCGAACACTTAGGTTAAAGTTCACATAAAACCT
>DATCZY010000118.1:0-4077 GCA_036525655.1 Lysobacterales bacterium
TCAGTACTTAAAGTTTCAAGGAAGGTGAACTGCATTTGGCCCCCGATTTCTCTACCCAATGCGTCCTTGCGAATGAATGTCTTACTTGCCTTTGGAGACTGCCACGGAAATGCACAATCCACAAAATTCATCATTTTTATAATTAATATTAACTATTTAACAGGCCAAAAATTGTCAAAAGAAAGTGCGGGGTCAGAGTAAAATGCCAGAGCAAAACTGAGCGCCAAATATTGCGTGGGCCATATAAACGTCTGCCCCTGGTCTTTTGCAGTCATAGGCGATTGCCGTTATCAGGTGCAAAGCGGTTGTTTGATTTCATGGAATCTGACACTGTTTGTCAGACAGGATACCGACTGGTACATTTCAGTACGTGGGTATCCTCACTCTTCTCACTCTCCGGTACACCCGCTCCCCTGTGATTCAGGGAAACGGGTGTCGTCTATTTTTGGCAGCCCTTATTTTCCTGTCCGGCCTGCGTCCGGCCATTGCCTGCGATGATTGCAGGTTGATCAGGCACCCGGAATCATGGTTGCCTGCCAGGCAACCGCCTGCCACTTGCCATTACGCTTGAGAAAAGTGCCGGTGTTGAAATAATGCTTGACCTCCGAACCATCATTGGGTGTTCCTACCAGCTTAAACGTCACGATGGCGGTCGTTCCGAATAGCTGCACCTTCACGTCTTCACCCGTGTATGCAACGGCCGGACCAGCGTTTTCTTCTTCGTCCGGTTCGTCAAACCCGGCCATGATGTCGGCTTTGTCGGTACGCTTACCATTCGATGAGGTGTATACGAGGTCTTCCGCCCAAAAAACCTCATGCGCTTCGCGCTTATCCGAAGTCCCCAGAAATTGGTGCAACATCGCGGTCAGGGCTTCGACATCATCGCTGGCCATCGCCGCATCGAGTTTTTCGATCAGTTGTTCGCGGCTATAGGTGTAGGCCTGCCAGTCGTTCAGCTGTACCAGTTCCTGGATCTGTTTGCCGATGGTCCAGCCCGCTTCCTGTTCGTTCGGCACCACCATGTACCGGCGCAGAGGTTCATCCGCAAATATGGCGTGCAATGCGGCCTCTGCCACTTCGTCAGGTTCCTTGTAAACGCTGCGGTCCCAGTCTCTTTCCAGCCATTGAGTAAATGCCGCTGCGAACGGAGACCCCTTCCTGGCATAGTCTTCGCCCTTCTTGAGCATGCGCGCTTTTGCGGATGAGCCGATTTCGGAGTTATAGTTTCCGGGTTCAATCACACTCACATGCACGCCCAAAGGCTCAATCTCCGCCGCCAGTGAATCCGTGTAGGCCTCGATGGCGTGTTTGCTCATGCTGTACTGGCCCATAAAGCGCGCCGAGAGCGTACCCGAGATGGATCCAATGTTGGAGATGCGGCCTTTTGATTCGATAATCATTGGCGCGAAGGCCTGATTCATACGGTAGACGCCGTAGACATTGACATCCATCAGCCATTTGAATTCTTCGAGGTCGACATCGACCAGAGGACCACCAATAGCCACACCGGCATTGTTGATCAGGCCATACAGTCCACGACCGCCCTTCTCAACGATGGCAACCGCCGCATCAATTTGTTCCTGACTGGTAACATCCAGTTTGACGGCCTGGACGTTTTCAATGGCGTTCAACTCGTCCAGGTCTTCCTGTTTGCGCGCGCCTGCGTAGACAAAATATCCCTTTGCGGCAAAAACTTCGGTGATCTTGCGACCAATACCCGTGCTGGCTCCGGTAATCAGGACAGCTTTTTGTTCAGAGTCTGGTGCAGCTGACTGGGCGATGGTGTTGATGGGGATAAATGTGAGTATCACGGCCAATAAGCCGCATAAACGAATAATTGATGTCATTGGGATCCTTTTGTGTTTGTTGTATCAGGTTTTCTTAACTGAGAATATCAGAGCGACCGGCCAAAGACCATATAACCGGTTTCGCTTGTCGCTCTCAACCTGTGTGGACGTCTTGACCGCACAGGCAACGGCCCAACCAACGGCCGTTGGAGCCGTCAAAACGTGCGGTTGACCCGCTCCCCGAATCACACACCCTTTCACTGATTCATCGCAACAGGTCCCGGTTTCAGAAAGGTAAAAAAAAATTTTATCGTCACACCTGGATATGCTGTAGCAGTTTTTGCGTCAGCTTTTGATTGTTTCCAGTCAGATTAAAAACAGGCCAATATGTCTGCTCTCGGCACATCTCCGGGGGTTGGATGTCCAGGCTTTCCTTTCAGGAAAACGACGATGAATCAGCCTGGTGATCGTTGTAAAACCGGATCAAACCGGCGCTTCAAAGCGCTGGCAATGTTCGAGCAGCCAGTCGCGGAATGCGGCCACTTTCGGCAGGTCAAAATAATGTGGCGGCGCCACGAAATAATGCGACCAGTCGGCTTTGACCAGGGTGTCAATGGGCCTCACCAGGCGCCGCGCCTCCAGTTCACGCGAGGCCAGTGACCACCGGGTCAGCGCGATGCCTTCTCCCTGTTCAGCCGCCATCAGGATGCTGATCGAGTCATTCAGCAGGCTCCAGCGACTGCTCCGGCTGCTTTCCCCGAACTCACGAAACCAGGGGTCCCAGACTTTGCTTGGCGCGAAAAGGAGATCGTGTTTCTGCAAATCCTTCATCGAATTTATCGGGCCGGTCTTTTTGAGCAGGCGGCGACTGCAAACCGGCAGAATCCAATCATCCATCAGTTTGACGGATTTGAGTCCGGGCCAATGACCATTACCCAGCCGGACTGCCGCGTTCATGTCGGTCTGGTTGAAATTCACCAGTGCGTTATCCACGCTGATCCTGAGGTCCATCTGCGGATTCGCACTGTAGAACCCGGGCAGACGCGGCATCAGCCATTTTTGCAAAAACGACGGCATCATGCTGAGGTTCAGCACGCCTCCAAGGTGTTCCTGGCTTATCACTTCGATCGCCTGCCGCATCTCCGCCAGGCCTCTTTGCACACCCGGCAATAGCTTGCGGCCGGCTTCGGTGAGCGCAATGTGGCGCCCATGGCGATGAAACAGCGGTTGATTAAGCCGTTGTTCCAAAGCGCGAATTTGGGTACTCACGGCCGCCGGGGTCACGTGCAGGGCTTCCGCACCCCTGGCAAAACTCAGGTGGCTTGCCACGGCTTCGAAGGTGCGCAATGCGTTGAGTGGAATCGTAGGCATAATAGTTAAGAAATACTTAATTCATAATCAATAAAAACCGTTGGTCAGTATCGTGTTTCAATACTATGATAGTCAACTAAAATATAATGTAATTAACTATTTATTCAGTTTTTCTCACTTAAATCATGACACTTTTTTGACAATGTCAGAATTATAAAATCACCATAGAGGTAAGATAATGTTAATTTATAGACTACGCGATATATACCGGGAAATCACCGGGTACATCGAGCCGGTACCCTTTACCACGGTCATGAACCCTTTTCCCGCAGCCAATGCAGACAACATCACACAATCCGATATGCAGGCAAGACGTCAACGCCGCCAACGCAGGGCAGACCGCGCCGAATTGCGCAACGCCAAAGGCTGGACTATTCGGTCCTGGTAATGGCTGAGCCTCTGGATCAGAGCAAACAACAAATAGCCCCGTCCATCTGAGGGGTTCGGCTTCCCGACAAGTACAGCGGGCCGGACCCCTTCTTTTATCCAAACGTTATCCAGTCAGAAAAACCAGCACCATCTTTGAAAAGCGCAGGCGAAAAGCGCCACCTAAAAGGCGGAGGGAAGTGTATGAAAAGTCAGAAAAGTCAGGACGCCCATGTCTTTAATCGTGCATAGTGATGGGTGCCTGGGTTTTCCTGGGCTTTTCTGGGTTTTTGGTCAAGCGCCAGATAACCTAATCAGAGGCTGATCTGAGTGGGTCTATAGGTTGGCTCCTCGCAGGACTCGGCTATTCAGTTTGGCGAAACTCATGTCTGTTGAGTAACTGCTCTGCATTGAACAGCAAACGACTAAACCTAACCTAATCGGATACTGCCTGAGTGACCAAGCCTGAGTTATCACAGATCAATCGATCTTTGTGAGTAACACCTGCACGGCCTTTTCCAGTTGCTGATCACCGCCCGCAGCCTCAACAGAG
>DATCZY010000119.1:0-2639 GCA_036525655.1 Lysobacterales bacterium
CCAGACGCATGCGGCCCAGATTAAGGATATTGTTCTGATTGAGTTTCAGCAGGTGTCGCCGGATGGACTCGTCGTGAAGCGCGACAAGTTCGGAATTCGCAACGGGCAGGGGGGTGTCGGCCTGTTCGTTGCTGAAGGACAGGGTTACTTCGGGCTGATCAAACTTGACGGTTGGTCCGAAAAACTCGAGCCAGGGTCGCGGGTCACGCGGCGCCGTTCTCCTCAGGTTTATTTCGAGGGGTTCAAGACCTGCGCCGAAATTCAAACGGCACATCGCCAATAACTGGGCCTGGTGCAGATCGTCGAGCACGTCACGGCAGGATTGCTCACGAATTGTTTGATAGGCAACCTGTACGCGGTCCGGCAACTCCCGTACCTGGATATTGGAGTTTTCATCGAGCAAGGCCTGGAATTGTTCCAGACGCTTGAGTGCGGAACGCAGGCTGAGACTCACCAGCCAGGCATGACCCAGCGCTCCAAAGTATGAGGGGTGCAAGACACGTGCTGTACGCACCCCAACTGCCGGATCCTTGACGAGTTCGTGTACCCGTGCGAGCGCATTGTCGAAATCGGAGAACCCGACACGCTCCACGAGCAAGGTCTTTGCGTTTGGCCGGTAAAGCGAAGCATCGATGGCAAGACCCGGATCCAGTTGATATGTCTCGACCGTTCGCCAAAGGATGCCTAGCACTGGCGCATAAACCGACAAATTATAATTTCCTGTTCCGAAAACGCCTCATTCTCATTGAATAAACTGAATTCGTCAAACAGTTGGCTCGATTTGCCATGCGGCCAACCAGGCAAACCGTTAGTCTCCGCCTCCAAACTGGGTATCGTTCGCTTTACCCGGTGATGTCTGGAATCCGTCTTCGAACTCGCAGACGTTAAAACCAAAAAATAGCTGAAACACGGGAGCAAAATTGTGAAGAGATACATTCATAAGATTTTTCGCAGCGTAACGATGATCGCCTCGATCGCCTTGCTGGCGTCGGGCATGAGCGTCGCGCAGGCGAAGATGATGAAAAAACAGAACCTTCTGGATCTGATGGCACACACCGATTCGATTCTTATCGGCACGGTTAAAAACAAAACGGACGGTTTCTACAAGGGACTGCCCTATACCGAAATCACGCTGGATGTCGGCCAGAGTATCAAGGGCAACCAGGGCTCCAGTTATACCTTTCGCCAATTTGGTCTGATCGAACCCAAATCCATGGGTGACGGCCGTGTCAACCTGATGGTCACGCCGGCTGGCTGGCCAACCTACGCAAAAGGTGAGCAGGTGATGTTGTTCCTGGCCAAACCGGCCTCGGAAACGGGTTTTCAGACTACTGCCGGACTGACACAGGGCAAGTTCACCATCCGCGGCAACCGGATCGCCAATGACACCGACAACGAAGCCCTGTTCGATGGCGTAAAGATCACCGGCAAGTTGAGCACGGCTCAGCAGGACCTGGTTAAACAGGCGGGTGGTGCATATCAAACGCAAGCATTTTTCAATCTGGTCAAGACTGCCGTCGAAGAGAACTGGATCGCAAACGGAGTAATGACCAATGAAAAATAATTTCCTTAAAAAATCCCTGGCCGCCGGTATTGCAGTTGCCGGTTTGACCAGCATCGCGGCACACGCATACGGTCCCCTCTATATTTTCGACTACGCCAGCGGTACACCCTACCGTTGGGATGCGACCGAGCCGGTCCAGGTCTATACCGACGGCGGCAATTTTGCTTCAGGCACCGTGTGGCTGTATGTCGAAACGCCCGAAACCTGCAACGAAGAAAATAACTGGAACTGCGGCTACTACGATGAAGTGTATGTCGAGTTCACCAACGCCCAGGGTGTCGCCCGGGTTGACGAAGCACTTGCTTCCTGGTCCGCGGGTCCCACCTCCACCTTCCAGGCTGAAATCGCCGGCAGCTTCGCCGACATCGGTCTTGGCGGCGATGACGGTGATATCACCGGTGCAGATGAAGAGTTCGGCACCGATGAAAACGGCAACATGATTCACGAAATTCTCGGTACCGACAACGGCGGCGGCATCCACGTGGTGTTTGACGAAGACGGTTCGGTACTGGCGAATGTCCTGGGTGCGCCTTACGGCGTGTTGGGTGTTGCGTCGCCGGAATGGGCTGACGAGACAACCGGCATCATCACCGAAGGCTGGGTCTTCATCGGTGGCGCCGGCACTTACTATAATGATACCGACCTGCAGCAGATGGCCGGCGTCATCACGCACGAACTGGGTCACTCCTTCAACCTCGCGCATACCCAGACCAATGGCCAGGTGGTGCTGTATGGAAATCAGGCTGTTGTGACAGCGGGTCCGGTCGACTGCTCCGCCCATTGGTTAGTGGGTGGTGAATACCGGTTGCCGTTTCCACAGGACACAGGACCTGCTGCGGCAGACATGGCGGTGATGTATCCGTACATCAACAATTATCCCGATGCGTGGCCAAGCCCGACGGGTGAGTACCAGGCAACGGTTAACACGGCCGAGGATTATGCGGCCATATCATCGATTTATCCTGCAGCGATTTTTGCAACGGGTACCGGCACCATCTCGGGTTCGGTCACCTATCCGTTCAGCCAGAACGGGATCATCGGTGTCAACATCGTCGCGCGCAACATCGAAAACCCT
>DATCZY010000120.1:0-2261 GCA_036525655.1 Lysobacterales bacterium
AAGTACAGCCTGCGGTTGTCGTGTGGCGATATGATCAATGGCGCATTCCAGTTGAAGTTGTAGTTGTTTTCATCGGCCCCCGGCATCGGTGTAATCTGCAGACGCTCACCGGTGATGCGGTCGAAGCGACCCAGGGAACCATGCTGGGCCTGGGCGTAGATGATATTGGCATCGGTGGGGTCGATCTGCGCCTTGAAGCCGTCGCCGAACTGGGCAATCGACCAATCGGCGTTGGTGATACCGTCGGTCTTGGTGTTGCGGCTTGGACCGCATAGGCTGAAGTTATCCTGCGTGCCCCCGCAAACGTTGTAAAACGGTTTGTCGTTATCCGGTGTAGCGCGGTAGAACTGCGTTACCGGCAGGTTGCGCACGTGGCGCCACAACTGGCCGCGGTCCCAGCTTTCGTAAACGCCGCCGTCACCACCGATAAAAAGGTGGGCGGTATTGGCTGGATCGATCCACAACGCGTGGTCATCGACGTGGCGGTTTTTGAATGAGAGCCTGTTCCAGCTTTTACCGCCGTCTTCGGACACCTGCGTGAAAGTATCCACCGAGTAAACCCGCTCCGGGTTTTGCGGGTCGACATACAACTCGTTGTAATACTGCGGACTGCTGGTGCTATGGTCTGAGCGTTTTTCCCAGCTCTCGCCAAAGTCTGTGCTGCGATACACGCCCTTGTCCTTTGCCTCTGCCTCGATAATCGCGTAGATCATGCTCGGCGATGAAGGTGCTGCCGCCAGGCCGATACGGCCCAGGTCACCCGAGGGCAGACCGCCTGCAACTTTTTGCCAGCTAACACCGCCGTCGATGGTTTTGTGGATGCCGCTGCCCGGCCCGCCATTGATCAGCGTCCATACGTGGCGCCGGCGCTGGTAGCTGGAGGCGACGATGACGTCGGGGTTGGCCGGGTCGATGACGAATTCGTTGATACCGGTGTTTTCATCGATATCCAGGATGCGTTTCCAGTTCTTGCCGCCGTCGGTGGAACGGTACAGGCCGCGGTCGCCGCCGGAACTCCACAGTGGTCCCTGGGCCGCCACATAGACGGTGTTGCTGTCACCGGGGTGAAAGCGGATCATCGAAATATGGCCGGAGTCTTTCAGACCCATGTGTTTCCAGGTCTTGCCGCCGTCCAACGATTTGTAAACACCGTCGCCGTAACCCACGCTGCGCTGGGCGTTGTTCTCGCCACTGCCGACCCAGACGATATTCGGGTTGGACGGGTCGATCTCCACGACACCGATGGCAAATGAATTCTCGTTTTCAAAAAGCGGCGTCCAGGTGATGCCGTTGTTCTCGGTTTTCCACAGGTTCCCGCTCGCCATGGATACGTAGAAACTCTGTGACTGCCCCGGAACAAACGCAAAATCGGAAACCCTCCCGGAGGTCAGTGCCGGACCGATATTACGCAATGGAATTCCGGCCAGCGGATGCTCGTCGGCAAGAGCGGTGACGGGTGGGTTAAGGGCGGCGAGGAGGAGCATCGTGGAAAGCAGTCTGTTACGCAGCATTTTATTGATTTCCCGGTTTTTAAAAAGACTTCCATTTTACGCAAAAGGGCTGGTGCACGCACCCGTTGCATTACCTGTTCGTTCTGCTGTCAGGCATTTACCGAAAGTTGGATAGTACCGTCGGGTTGGCGTCGTGGTGAACCAGGTAAAAACAAATCATATTTTGCTTTTAGCCCACATTCTTAATAATTTAGTGCCTGCTCTGTACCATCGCTCAAGGTTTTTGTGTATCGTAGTATCCTGGTAATGATGATGAATCAAACTCAACTTAAAGAGCTTTGGAGTCAACTTAAAAAGCGCAAGGTCGTACGTGTTGCGTTGATATATCTTGTTATCAGTTTATTGGTCATTCTTTTTGGTACGCTGGCCTTCGAAGCGCTCGGTGTTCCGTCCTTTGTTCTCTCCCTGCTGCTCGTCGTAATTCTGCTCGGTTTTCCGGTCGCATTGGTGCTTGGCTGGGTCTATGAAATCACACCGCAGGGTATTCGCAAGGACCCCACCGGCGACATCGAAACGACCAAGAAAGTCGAGATTTATACGGATAACGCACCCTCCATCGCCGTGCTGCCATTCGAAGACCTGAGTGAAAATGGTGACCAGCTTTATTTTTGCGAGGGTTTGGCGGAGGAGATTCTCGATGCTTTACGCAAGATTCCAAACCTTCGGGTGGCATCGCGCGTCGCCTCGTTCCAACTCAGTGGTCAACAGGCTGATTTCAAGGAAATAGGCAGGAAGCTCAAAGTGCAGTAC
>DATCZY010000121.1:0-2101 GCA_036525655.1 Lysobacterales bacterium
GGTGGCCGTGGTCGGGCCGGCCGGGCCGACCACCTCGTCACGCACCGGGTCGACCGGGCCGACGTAGTAAATGAAGCGGTCGGTCAGGTCCACTGGCAATTTCTCACCTGCGGCCATCATGTCGACCATCTTCTTGTGCGCCGCATCACGACCGGTCAGCATCTTGCCGTTCAGCAGCAGCGTATCACCCGGTTTCCACTGCTTGATTTCCTCGCGGGTCACCGTGTCGAGGTTGACCTGCCTGACGTTGCCGCCAACTTCGCGCGTCACCTCGGGCCAGTCATCCAGGCTCGGGGCTTTCAGCTGTGCGGGTCCGGAGCCGTCCAGCACGAAATGCGTATGCCGCGTCGCTGCGCAGTTGGGTATGATGGCGACGGCCTTGTTGGCCGCATGGGTGGGGAAGTCCTTGACCTTGACATCGAGCACCGTGGTCAGACCGCCCAGGCCCTGTGCGCCGATACCCAGCGCATTGATGCCTTCGAACAATTCCAGCCGCAGTTGTTCGGCTCGCGTCTTCGCGCCCCTGTCTTTCAATTCCTGGATGTCGATCGGGTCCAGCAAAGCTTCCTTCGCCATGATCATGGCTTTTTCAGCGGTACCGCCGATACCGATACCCAGCATGCCCGGCGGACACCAGCCGGCGCCCATGACCGGCACCATGCTCAACACCCAGTCGACCAAAGAATCCGACGGGTTGAGCATGGCGAACTTGGTTTTGGCCTCTGAACCACCACCCTTGGCGGCGAGGTGCACCTCGAGCTTGTCACCCGGCACCAACTGGTAGTGGATCACGCACGGCGTGTTGTCGCCGGTGTTCCTGCGCGCACCGTCGGGGTCTTCCAGGATAGAGGCGCGCAGCTTGTTGTCCGGGTTCAGGTAGGCGCGTCTTACGCCCTCGTTGACCATGTCGGTGACGCTCATGTCACCCTGCCACTGGACATCCATACCCACGTTCAGAAACACCGTGACGATACCGGTGTCCTGGCAGATCGGCCGATGGCCCTCGGCACACATGCGCGAATTGATCAGAATCTGCGCCATGGCGTCTTTTGCAGCGGGATTGGCCTCTTTTTCGTAGGCTTTGTTCAGTGCCTGGATGAAATCAATCGGGTGGTAGTAGGAGATGTACTGGAGGGCATCGGCTACGCTTTCGATCAGGTCGTTTTGACGGATTATTGTGGCCATTTTGAGAATCCCGTGGTTGGACAAGGTTGTAAAAGATTTATCGGGTCTGAAGCGCCCGAAAAGCAGGTTGATTTTACACCATGCGCCCATGTGAGCGAAGCGCGGTATGCCGTCGCAACTGCCATTTCAGGGCAACCGCGGTAAGCGCTGGAGATCGTCAGTTGAAGGTTTTTTAGTCGGGCGCGCCTGCATCTTTTTCAATCAAACCGATACGCCGGGCACGTTGCTCCCATTTTTTTCGCGCCAGCGCCTGCATGTCATCCGTGCTGTCCGATTCATCGGTGATTTCCATACCCAACAGGGTTTCCATCACATCTTCCATGGTGACGATGCCGGCCATCCCGCCGTATTCATCGACGACCAACGCGATGTGCTCACGCTTTTCCAGGAAGCGGTCAAACAGACTCGAAATCGGGAAGTACTCGTGCACCGCCAGGATGTTGCGCTTGATGGTGCCCAGGGGGCGGTCACCGTAACCTTTTACCAGGCAGTCGAGTAGTTCGGCCTTGAGGCAATAACCGGATATGTGTTCCTTTATCACGCCCTCGTACAGCGGTATGCGGGAAAACGGCAGTTCACCGGCAGCCTTGTAGAAGGTCTTGATGGTTTGTTCTTCGGACGCCACCTTGACCACCGTGCGCGGCGTCATGATGTCCTTGACCCTGACGGTGTTCAGGCGCAACAGGTTGCCGATGATCTCCGAATCCTGCTTTTCGACGAGACCTTCGCTGACACCGATCTGGGCCATCGCCAGGAATTCTGAACTGGAAAAAACACTTTGCGATTTATCCTTCCCCAGTGTGCGCGTGATGATCTGCGTAACCCATATCAGCGGGTAAAGCAGGAAGATGATGAACTTGAGGGTGGCAACGGTGAACGGCACCAGTTTTTGCCAGTAATTGGCGCCGAGCGTCTT
>DATCZY010000122.1:0-2690 GCA_036525655.1 Lysobacterales bacterium
ACAGCCGCTAAAAAAGAAACGGATGACTGACAGTAGCTCCCCGTCAAAGACGGGGCGCCGGGCCGGCACTCATACCGGAATATTTGAATTGAATTGAAAAAGGAATAGGAAGATGGCAGTAACTGCCTCAATGGTAAAAGAGCTTCGCGAGCGCACCGGCGCTGGCATGATGGAGTGCAAGAAAGCACTGGTTGAAACCGATGGCGATATGGATGCGGCAATAGAACACCTGCGCAAGTCTGGCCTGGCGCAAGCTGACAAGAAGGCTTCGCGGATCGCCGCTGACGGACGCATCGCACTGGCCACCAATGCAGACGGCTCGCAAGCCGTGATGGTGGAAATCAACTGCGAGACTGATTTTGTCGCCAAGGATGCCAATTTCCAGGCGTTCAGCGACGCGGTTGCCGCCAATGCACTGACCGCCGCTTCCGATGACGTGGAAGCGCTGATGTCAACCGACTTTGAAGGCGCCAGCCTCGAACACGCGCGCCAGGCCCTGGTAACCAAAATCGGTGAGAACGTCCAGGTAAGACGCATGGCCCGGATGAGTGGCGCTGACAATATCGGCGCATATGTCCACGGCGGGCATATCGGCGTACTCGTCGGTCTCGAAGGCGGCGATGAAGAACTGGCCCGTGATGTCGCCATGCACATTGCGGCCCTGAACCCGGCCTTTATCGACGTTGATGACGTTCCGGCCGATGTGCTCGAAAAAGAAAAGCAGTTCCTGATCGCGCAAGCCGCCGACAGTGGGAAACCTGCTGACATCATCGAGAAAATGGTTGAAGGGCGTATGCGTAAGCACCTTGCTTCCATCACCCTGCTCGGTCAGGACTTCGTGAAAGACGGTGACATCACCGTTGCCAAATTGCTGAAGCAAAATGGCGCCAGCGTAAAAGACTTTGTCCGTCTCGTCGTCGGTGAAGGCATCGAGAAAAAGGTTGACAACTTTGCAGACGAAGTCATGCAACAGGTGAAGGGTGGCTAAACCCGTTTACCAGCGCATACTTCTGAAGCTCAGCGGTGAAGCACTGCTGGGCAACGAGGACTATGGCATCGATCCGGTCATTATTGGCCGGATCGCCAATGAAGTTCTTGAGGTTCGTCAATCCGGTGTAGGCGTTGCCATCGTTATTGGTGGCGGTAATATATTCCGCGGCGCCGGTCTGGCCGAGTCAGGTATAGATCGCGTAACCGGTGATCACATGGGCATGCTGGCCACGCTCATGAACTCGCTGGCTCTGCAGGACGCCCTGGAAAAAGCCGGTGCCGATGCACGCGTAATGTCCGCCATTTCAGTGCACGCAGTCAGTGAAGACTACATTCGCCGCCGCGCCACCCGGCACATGGAAAAAGGCCGCGTCGTGATTATTGCAGGCGGCACGGGCAACCCGTTTTTTACCACGGACACCGCCGCTGCCTTGCGCGCGATCGAGGTGGGTGCGGATATCGTACTGAAGGCCACCAAGGTCGATGGCGTGTATTCCGCCGATCCTAAAATCGACAAAAACGCAAAACTGCACGAATCCCTTAGTTACGACGATGTTATCGAAGGCAAACTCAAGGTCATGGATACCAACGCAATCGTATTGTGCCGTGACCAGGGAATGCCTATCCGGGTTTTCAATGTTTTTGGAAGCGGCAACCTGATAAAAATCGTCAAGGGTGAGAAAGTCGGCACCATTATTTGCTGAGGTTTCTCCCGCTTTGGTTTTCTCCGGCAACTTCTTAACATTTTGCTGTTAAAATTGGTCGTTAATCCGTCAAAGCCTTGCCGATGGTGGTCTTGAGTTCTGCAAAATGACACCTGTACTTTAAACACTCATCCAAAGCCGGCAGAAGGGAGAAAAAAATGATTGAAGACATTAAAAAAGACGCCAGTATCCGCATGTCGAAAACCCTGGACTCGCTGCGAACCGAATTGGCCAAAATCCGCACGGGACGTGCACATCCCAGCTTGCTGGAGCACGTTCATGTCGAATACTACGGCAGCAACGTTCCGATCAGCCAGGCAGCCAACGTCATTGTCGAGGACGCGCGCACACTCGCGGTTACACCCTGGGACAAAACCATGGTGCAGGCACTCGAAAAAGCTATCATGAAGTCGGACCTCGGCCTGAACCCTGTCACCGCCGGAACAACCATCCGTATCCCCCTGCCCCCTCTAACCGAGGAGCGCAGGGTTTCATTGGGTAAAGTGGTTCACCACGAAGGTGAAAATGCCAAAATTGCCATCCGAAATATTCGGCGCGACGCCAATCACAACCTCAAGGAACTGTTGAAGAACAAGGACATCTCCGAGGACGAGGATCGCCGGGCCGAACAGGACATACAACAACTCACCGATAGTCATGTTAAACAAGCCGATGAGATAGTACTGGTCAAAGAACAGGAACTATTGGAGTTTTGATGCCTGCTGATGCAGTACACTAGTGCTCCGGCACAAGGAGCGCCGATGACGGTGCCGCCCATCATACCCGGCCATATCGCCATCGTCATGGATGGGAATGGCCGCTGGGCGAAAAACCGTAACCGTCCACGAGGCATGGGTCACCAGGCCGGGCTAAAAGCACTCCGAAAAACGATCCAGCATTGCGTGCGCCTGGGGGTCAAAACCCTCACGGTGTTTGCATTCTCGAGCGAAAACTGGAACCGCCCGGCAGGTGAAGTCTCGCGCCTGATGGAAATTT
>DATCZY010000123.1:0-2954 GCA_036525655.1 Lysobacterales bacterium
TGAAGATGGTGCCTGGACACTGGAACTGCCTTTCAGCAGTGCGCGAGAATTGGTCATGGATATCCTCAGGTACGGCCCGGAAGTGGAAGTGCTGTCGCCTGATTTCCTGCGCGACGCGGTGGCCGAATCCGCCCGCAGGGCCGCGGCAATCTACGACTGACACCGGCTGTTTACGGTGTTTTCCGCGTTAACGGAATAATTTAATCCGGCCCTTCTCATGAATTGAGAACCGCTCGTGTTCTCCTGTAATCCAATTAACAGGAGAACGGGTATGCAGCGGGTCTATTTTCAGCACAAGGGTTTCACCCAAATTCATTCACAGGCATGCCGCGTGTTGCCGGGCCATGGCACCGGGATACACGATCAAGCCGTTAATGACGACGTCTACGACGATAAAAACAAATTGCTCTGGCTGGTAATTTCAGTGCTGGGGAATGTAATCGGGGGAACGCTGCTGCTTTCGTGCCTGTTTCTGTTGCCGCACATCGTGGCAAGAATGCTGGATTGATTCCGCAGGGGGGTCCGCGGCCAGGCCTGACTCTCCGGTCTGTCCGCGGTTTTTTAGCGCGCATAGTGCGATGTCGAAACAGGCTAGAACCACCTTCAGGTCATTCACGCAGCTAACATGGGAACTCCGCCTGAATACGCTTTAGGCAAGATTATCGCTGGTGCAGAATTCGGTTTAAACGTGTTTGCCGCCGGTCCAACCACCGCTTAATAACACCTTCTCACCCATTTCACGCGGTGCAGCTTCCAGATCGGTAGCCATCGAGTCATTCCAACGGTTGAGAAAACCATAGAGACAAACCGCACCGAGAATCTGCACGATTTGATCCTCCGACCAGTGTTGCCGCATACGCGCGAACAAATCGGCGTCGACCGCATTGGGTACCGAACCCGCAGCCAATGCGAAGTCCAGCGCCACACGTTCGGCCTCGGAGTAAAGCGGGCTCGACTGGTAGTCCCAGATCGCTTCCAGCTTTTCCTGGGGCACATGATGGATTTTAGCCGCGACCAGTGAATGCGCTTCACAGTACTGGCAACCGGCGGCGCGGCTTGAGAAATGTGCGATAAGGCGCATCAAGCCCAGGTCGACCGAGCCTTCCGGGTCCATCACGGCCTTGGTCAGTGTACCGAAGCCCTTAACCATTTTTGGCCGCCGTTGCATGGTCAGCAGGCTATTGGGAACAAAGCCCAGGATCTTGTCGAAAATATCAAAGTCATCCTGGAGCTCAGGCGTGGTCTCCGCCGGCAAAGGCTTCATATGTGCCATGCTGTTACCCCGCGCGTTTGTTTAGCAGTTTAAATACCATGGCGCTCGTCTTCGTCGTGGGGTTCTACGATCTTGGTAGGACCATTGACAACGGCATCACGGGTTGCCATGACGATCAGGTCGACACCCTCGCTGGTGATATCGAAGGTCGGGGTAAAGCGCAACGCGTTGATACCGCCGTGGATTACGTTGATACCGTGCTTGCGCATATATTCCTCGGTGGAGTCTGCCCCATAATTCTTGAAACGCTCGGTATCCAGTTCGACGCTGACCAGGAGTCCGGTACCCTGCACCTTGGTGATAGAGCTACCCAGTTCACTTTGCAATGCCTTGAGTTTGTCGACCAGCTCAAAGCCGCGATCGCGGATGTTCTGCCGCAACTGGGGCGTAATGCTGTGCAGAACTGCAAGAGCGATATCCATGGCCTTCGGGTTGGTGGTCATGGTATTGCCATACACACCGGCGCGATAGAGTTTTGAAGTTTCCGGGTTTAGAGCCAGCACCGAAAGTGGATATTGACCGCCATTGATCGCTTTTGAGTAGGTTTCCATATCCGGTGCTTCGAGGTTTTCGAAACCGGGATAATCACAGATGGACAACACGCCGTGCGCCCGCAGTCCGGCCTGGATTGAATCAACCAGCAGCAGGCTGCCATGCGCCCGGGTCAACTCCCTCGCGCGGGCGTAAAACTCGGGTGTGATTGCCTGGCCCGGGTTGCCTTCGCCCATGACCGGTTCCATGAAGAAGGCTTCAATGAATAACTGGTGTTTTTCTGCGTAGTCAAAGATCTGTTCCAGTTGACTGATGTTGTTGGGTTCAACCGTTAACAGGTTATCGTAATCACGGAAGCTGGCGAGGTGCTTGCAGCAGGTCTTGCGCGTGGAATCTGAAAATCGTGCAGGCCGGTCGGTGCGTCCGTGGAAAGAACCCTTCAGACTGAGGATGCGAATGGGCTTGCTGGCATGTTTGCCGCCCGGGTCCGTCATGATCCTGGCGTTAATGTCTGAAATACGCGCCGCCAGCGTGACCGATTCTGAACCACTGTTCAGGCACAGGAAACGCTCAAAAGGGCAACTGCCGCGGGTTTGCCCGATTTCTTTTCGCAAGGCATCCACCACGCGTCTCTGGCTGAAAGACGGTGTCATGACATTGGCCATGATATGCGGTTTGTTCATGGCTTTGAGTACAGCCTCCGGCGCGTGGCCCAGACCGAGCATGCCGTAACCGCCACATTCAAACAGCACGGCACCGCGTGTGGATACGATCCATGGCCCCGAGCCCGCCAGGGCTACGTAAGGATTGACGGCATCCACCGGGTAAAAATTGATCAAACCCTCTTGTATTGCAGCAACAAGTTCCTTTTCCGGCAGGGCCATGAGTTCCGGCATTTCATCCAACAATGCAAGGAAATCGGTATAGGCAGCATCTACCGCCGCACCGAGTCTTTCATCCATCTGTGCAAACTTCAGCACGGTTTCATCATCCAGTCCGTGTGTTTGAATTGCACCACCGTGGGCGCGCATAGCATTGAGCTTTTCAAGCATTTTCATTGAATGAATTCCTTAATTCGAGGGTCGGCAAATCGATTCGTACAAGAATATCACACAGCCCACGAGGGCCGTAACCCCCAGCCTGTAAAACTGTAAGCGCCTTGACGAGAATAAAAATATAAAAGGTATAA
>DATCZY010000124.1:0-5677 GCA_036525655.1 Lysobacterales bacterium
CCTCGCCGATTTCGGTATCCTGGAGCCGTTTAACCAGATGCTTTTTCTGGGCGCCATCACCATCCTGGTATGGGCGCTTGAGTCGCTTTTCGAGTTCTTGTTGCTGATCCTGTGGCGCAACCTGTCACAAAGCCTGCAGCACGACTTAAGGCTGGACGCCTATGCCCACGTGCAGGACCTGGACATGGCCTGGTTCGAAGACACCTCGACCGGCGGACTGGTGGCGATCCTGAACGACGACGTCAACCAACTGGAGCGGTTTCTCGATGGCGGCGCCAATGCCATGATCCAGGTGGTCACATCGGTCATAGCGGTCGGCGCGGTTTTCTTCTATGTTTCGCCAAAGATTGCGCTGATGGCCTTCACCCCCGTGCCGGTCATCCTGATCGGCGCCTTCTGGTTCCAGCGCCGGGCGCAACCGCTGTACGCCAAGGTGCGTGAAAAAGTGGGCCTGTTGAGCACCCGCCTCGCCAACAACATATCCGGTATCGCGACCATCAAGAGTTTTACCCGCGAGGGCTACGAACTTGAAAAGCTACGCCAGGAGAGCAGGGATTATGTCGCGGCCAACCGCGGCGCGATCCGCGTCAGTTCGGCTTTTATCCCGATCATCCGCATGGCCATCCTTGCCGGCTTCGTGGCAACCCTGGTGTATGGCGGCAAGCTGACCCTGGACGGACAATTGAATGCGGGCGCCTACAGCGTGCTGGTGTTCCTGACACAACGGCTGTTATGGCCGATGACGCGCCTGGCGGAAACCGTGGACCTGTTCGAACGGGCGATGGCGTCCACCCGCCGCATACTCAACCTCATCGAAGTACCCGTGACAACCCGCAACGGTTCAACGGCTTTAAGCACCAGCCAGGTCAGGGGCGAATTGAGGTTCGAACACGTCGACTTTGCCTATTCCAGTGGCACCGAGGTGTTGCATGACATCAGTATCGTCATCGCGCCGGGTGAAACCATTGCGGTGGTCGGTCAGACCGGTTCCGGCAAAAGCACCCTGATGAAACTGTTGTTGCGTTTCTACGCGCCCACCGGTGGTTGCCTGAAGCTCGATGGCATCGACCTGAAAGAATTTAATATCGCTGATCTTCGCAAGGCTTTTGGATTGGTCAGCCAGGATGTATTCCTGTTTCACGGCACGGTCGCCGAAAATATCGCCTACGGCCGTCCGGGCGCCGACCAGGCCGACATCGAGGCTGCGGCAAAAGCGGCCGAGGCCCATGAATTCATATTGCAGCTACCGCAGGGTTACGACACCATCGTCGGTGAACGCGGACAAAAATTATCGGGCGGGCAAAGACAACGAGTCTCCATTGCGCGCGCGGTGTTAAAAGATCCGCCCGTGCTGATACTCGATGAAGCGACTTCGGCCGTGGATAACGAAACCGAGGCAGCCATCCAGCGCTCGATGCAGGTTATCACCCGTGGGCGGACCACGCTGGTCGTGGCGCACCGCTTGTCGACCATCGTCGCCGCAGACCGAATCTACGTGCTTGACCAGGGCCGTATCAAGGAAACCGGCACCCACGCCGAACTGGTGGCCCTCGATGGCTTGTATGCGTCTTTGTGGAAGGTGCAGGCCGGGGCGGCCGCGTAGGGCGGCCTCGCATAGCCGCCCTTATATTGACTGATCGCTGCTGCGTTCGGGCATCCCGCCCTAGTGTTGATGACCGCCCGGGCCATGCACGTGGCGGTGGGTGAGTTCCTCTTCGCTGGCGTCACGGATGTCGGTTATCTCGACATCGAAGGTCAGAGACTTGCCGGCCAGCGGATGGTTTCCATCAACATCGACATTGAAACGGCCGACTTTCAGTACCGTCACCTGGACCTGGCCCTTATTGGTTTGCAGGGTGAGCACCTGTCCTACAGAAATTTTTCCGATGCCTTTGAGCCGCTTCAGCGGAACCCGTTGGACATTGTTTTCGTTGCGCACACCGTAAGCCTCTTCGGGCTCCACGGTCACGCTGAACTCGTCCTTGATCGCATGCCCTTCCATGGCTTTCTCAAGCCCTGTAATGATGTGATTGGCGCCGTGCAGATAACTCATAGGTTCTTTTTCACGCGAGCTCTCGATCGGCTCACCTGCCTCGTTTCTCAACGTGTAGTGAAAGGATACAACCTTGTCTTTTTCAGCAATCATAAATTTCCCGGTAGCGGACGCTGGCCAATATGGCCAGGCAAACCGGCATTATAACCTCCGCCCGCTTTTGCAAACAGTAGCTGCGCAATCGTCATTTGTGCGCTATGGTTTATGCATGGATCATCACCCATGCCCTGGTAACACGGAATCAAATACAGGCGGATGCAATGCGTAAATATGGACTTATCTCGCTGCTGGCTTTTTTTGCGGCCACGGCAATGGCACAAGTGCCTGAAAGTGAAGAGGAGATCATCAATCCGATTGTCGAGAACCCGGTTCAGGTGGAGATCACAGAATGGCCCGTGCCATGGAATGACACGCGCCCGCGCGACCCCGATGTCGCACCCAATGGGGTTGTCTGGCTGGTCGGCCAGGGGGGCGATTATGCCGCGCGGTTCGACCCTCAAACCGGGGAGTTCAGACGCAAGGATCTGCCGCCCGGCACCGGACCACACAACCTGATCATCGATTGGGATGGCACTTTGTGGATCGCAGGCAACCGGCAGGCGTTTATCGGCCGGATGAGTTACGTTACCGGTGAGCTGACCCGCTTCAGCATGCCCGATGAAACTGCCCGTGACCCGCACACCATGGTGTTTTCCGGCAAGGATGAAATCTGGTTCACCCTGCAGTGGAGCAATTATGTCGGCCGCCTGAACAAAAAGAGCGGCCAGGTGGACCTCGTTCCGATGCAAACCGAGCAGGCCCGGCCCTACGGTATCAAAATGGACTCGAAGGGCCATCCGTGGGTTGCTTTGTTGGGCACCAACGGGCTGGCTACGGTAGACCCCGTGAGCATGGAATTGAAAGTGGTCTATCTGCCACGCGAGCAAGCCCGCTTACGCAGGCTGGCCATCACTGCGGATGATGCCGTCTGGTACACCGATTACAACCAGGGCTATATCGGGCGTTATGACCCTGAAACCGGTGAATTCAGCGAGTGGAAGACACCCAGCGAAAAATCCGGGCCCTATGCGATGGCCGCTGACGCCAACGGCCGGATCTGGTTTGTTGAAACCTGGCCCGAGACCAACCTGCTGGTGGGTTTTGACCCGCTGGCTGGGACGTTTTTCAGCGTCACCCCCATCCCAAGCGGCGCCGGCGCCGTGCGCAACATGGTCTACGACCCGGACCGCAACAGCCTTTGGTTTGGAACCGACACCAATAACCTGGCACGGGCGGTTTTGCCGTGATGCCGGCGTAAAAAAAACGGCCCGGGTTTTGAAGCCCGGGCCGAAATAACTCCACAATCGGGTGTGAAGTCTGCTCTTGGTTAAATAAACCGGACGCTACTCGTCGCCCCTCTTGATCTTGAGCGGTGGCGCCCATTTCGCTGACAAGGTCTGCGCGGGCACACTGATGGCGCGTGTGCCCCCATCCATCGGGTCTGCGGTCCAGCCAAGGGCCGGCCAATCGATGTAAGTGCTTGCGTGACAATCACCGCAATTGGAACCCATGCCCAGCGCTTTTTCTGCCGGTGCTATTTCATGGTTTACCGAAAGCAGCATCGTTGTCGGCTCAAAGGAATAGGTGCCGCTGAAATCCTGGCCGGTATAAGCCGAGCCGTCTTCCAATGCGCCCATCCAGTCGTATTTGCCCCAGTAAGGATTCGGTCCACCCGCTGTACCGAAAAGATGCGGAACGAGGATGGTCTTGGTTATCGGGTCAACCGCCTGGTTGCCTTTCATCATTTTGAACGGATAGATCATGGCTTTTGGATCGGTGTAGTCGCCCACCGGTGAACCCAGGTCAATCGGCACGGCCGTATACTTGTCGGTAAAGCCGATGACTGGACGATTCCACTTACCGTTTGAATAACGCAGTGTCGGGCGGACGTTGTTCTTCCAAACGAACGATCCTTTCATCTTGTCATAGGTGGGACGACCGGTCACCGGATCGACCGGTATCGGATTGATGTTCTGACCGGCATCGGACCAGTACCATTCGACCTTGGTGGATACGGCACGCGCAATCGCCGGAATATGGCAGACCTGGCAGGCCAGATTGTCATGCCAGCCTTCAGCGAACATCGGCTCGATAGAGGTGCCGGCATGGATTCGGTCGCGATTACCATGACAATCCTTGCACTGTCTCATTTCGCCTTCATTAACCGAGTGCAGGGACATGCCTGCGATGCCGTGATTGACTTCGCCGGTCTCCGGGTCATGGTTGGCCGCGTGGCAGGCGACGCATGACAGGTTGGCGCCGTTGGTGCCCATGTGCACGTCATATTCACGGGTCGTGTTAACCAGGTCGGTTGACAGGTCACCATGTTTGACGTTGTCGCCCCCACCCGCGCCGGCATGGCAACTTATGCAGGCTTTACGGGTCGGTTCTTTGCCGATCTCAATACTGCGCACGACAAGCTGGAGGTCAACGCTTGGGTCAGGCAGACCGGCAGTTTTAGGACCTTTTTTATAGGTGCCGGACTGATCGTGACATACCAGGCAGTCAACGTTGAGCGGATCGTTGAAGTCGTAGCTGGCGTCTTTGAATCCATAACCGGCATGGCACTGCGTGCAGCGTGCTTCATTGGTTGCATTCGCGATGCAGAAATTATTGATCAGGTCGCCCTTGCCGTGTTCCTGACCTTCAAGCCCAACGATGTTTTCAACTTTGCCGGCCCACTTGAAGTGGCCGGTGTTGAGCATTTCAGCACCCTCACTTTCATGGCACATCAGGCAGGACTGCGTTCCTTCATACAGGCGCAGGCTGAAGAACAGGTCATGGATATCAACTTCATGAATCACGGCGTATTCGATAAAGTCGGAGGTGGTTACCAGGTCGCTTTTCTCAAAGCCGTTTAATTCCGTGGATCTGGCCTGGCTGATGGCTGGGAATAGCAGTAAACAAACGGCAAAAAGAATCATATGGAACAGGGCCGCATGCCATGCGGCCATGGGTTTAGCTTTCATGTAAAACTCCTCGTGTTTGCGACGCAGGTCTTTAACGTCGCGGGCAGGATAGCGGGGGTGAACTTAACCTCGGCTTAAGAGACTCTTAAGCTTAGGTTAAGGTTTGCCGGAGCAATATCCGCGTATTGGGTTTCGGAGGAATTTGTCTCCTCGTGTGCAGCTACCGGCCTCAGCTGGGAACCTGTAAATGGAGTGGGTGCCGCGCCAAGCGCGGCACCTTTTTTTTGGTATAAACCAAACGGACATAGGGCTCACACCGGTAAACAAGGATGGTTTGGATAAGACCGCTCCAGATCGGGTCGGGGCCAATTTTATGCATAGATCATTGGCAACCGTGCTAACGCATCAGTAGACTAAGCGCGGAAACCCAGAGACTGGACCTATGAAATTGATGACCCGAATATTGAAAGTATCCTTTTTGCTTGCCTTCTTACTGCTCGCGGCCTGCTCAAAGGAACCGGCCACCACGCCAACTCCCCCGCTCGACCGTCTGGCTGCCCGGGCTCAAAACGTTACCATCATCCGCGATGATTTCGGCGTGCCGCATATCTATGCCAAAACAGACGCAGATGCGGTCTTCGGCCTGCTCTACGCCCAGGCCGAGGACGATTTCAAC
>DATCZY010000125.1:0-3036 GCA_036525655.1 Lysobacterales bacterium
CATCACCACGACATCTGCACCTTCAGGCGTCTCGGCGCCCGTAAAGATACGTGCTGCCGTACCAGGCTCGAGCGGCGCCGGTGGTTTGCCCGCGGTTATTCTCTGGCTGATCTGCAGAGCTTGATCCGCTGCGACCCAATCCGCACGGCGCAGGGCGTAACCATCCATAGCGCTGTTATCCGCCGGTGGAACATCGATTGAAGAAACAACATCAGCGGCCAACACGCGTCCCAGGCAGGTTTTCAGGTCGGCTGACTCAGCATCGACCCGAACCCGGTTATGACGAAGCAGACGCTCATGCGCCTCGGCAACACTGATCATACTCATGGCAGCTTCGCACCGGAGCGCGTTTGCGCGGCGAAATTACATGGCCGGTGACTGCTATCGAGTTGCTCCTTCAGAATGCGGTCCCAACCGGTACGACAGGCACCGGTCGAACCGGGCAAACAAAAAACCAGGGTCTGATTGGCAAGACCCGCCAGCGCCCTCGACTGCACGGTGGATGAACCAATCTCCTCGTAGGAAAGCTGGCGGAACAACTCGCCAAAGCCCTCGATATGCTGATCAAACAGTGGTTTCAAAGCCTCCGGGGTGGAGTCCCGCCGGGTCAGGCCGGTTCCCCCGGTCGAAATAACGACATCGATACCGGGATCGGCGATCCAGGCGGAGACAACGGCCCGGCTGGTGTAAATTTCATCCTTGCACAACTCGCGCGCGGCGAGATGATGGCCGGCGGCCTCCAGGGAATCCACCAGGAACTGGCCGGACGTATCGGTTTCCAACGTACGCGAGTCGGAGAGTGTCAGGACAGCGATATTCAGTGCGATAAAATCAGCGTCTTTATGCATTGTCGGGTACCTTTAACGGCGAGATCAAACCATTTGCCATCATGCTTTCATGCATGCATGCGGTCAAGCCATAACGCGGCAGTCTGCAAATCTTCGGGTGTGTTGATATTAAAGAACGGTGGCGGTTCGGCGCTGGCCCATTCAACGACCCTGTGCGGTATGGAAAACAGGACCTGTTTAAGCCCGCCCGCACCCTGGTTGACCACCGCGTCCCTGACCAGCGGCAAATGATGGTTTTGCCACAGCGAAAACGTCGGCTGTAATACACCCATGTAGGAAACGGCAACCGCCGGTTTGATTTTGTCCCTGCCCTCATCGAGCAACACCTGGACGAGGTTCGCAGGTATGAAGGGCGCATCGCAGGGGCACAACACCAGGCCGTTTTTGTAGTCCCTGTCGACAAGGAATTGCAACGCGGAATACAGGCCCATCAAAGGGCCGCGAAAACCCGGCAGCAGATCCGGCACCAACTCCAGACCGAAATCATCAAAGTCAACCGTATCTTCCCCGCAACTGATCAGCAACGGATCGGTTTGCGTGCGCAGGCGCTTGCAGATGTGCGCCAACAGCGGTTGCCCGTTGAGTTGCAGCAGCGCTTTGCGGGCAAACCCCATGCGGCTGGAG
Source organism: Lysobacterales bacterium (assembly GCA_036525655.1). Classification (GTDB taxonomy): domain Bacteria; phylum Pseudomonadota; class Gammaproteobacteria; order Xanthomonadales; family SZUA-36; genus SZUA-36. Next base: position 1,473 of record DATCZY010000125.1, read on the forward strand.
CGGCCACCCGCTAGTATGACGCCGGCCGGTCGATTCACCGCCACTACTGCCGCAGTTTTTCCAGCGCCGGTAACAGCGCATCGCTCAGACCCCGGCCACCACTGGCGGCGTATTCCAGCAACAGGTTACGCATCCTGGGGGCCCAGAAACGCTTGATATGATCTGCGATCCGTTCATCCGCGTCAGCCTGGAAGCTGAGGTTGGCGGCAATATCATTCGCCATTGATACCAGGTGTTCTGTCTCGGTGCTGGCCATGTTCCCTACTCCGCAATTCATACTCAGGCTTCCGTGATACGGCTTTCGAAGGTATAAACATTGTGCCTTCCCGGCCGGGCAAATCCAACCAGGGTGATGCCGCTGCGGTGGGCAAAATCGATGGCCAGTGCCGTGGGCGCGGAAACCGCGGCCAATAGCTCGATACCGGCCGCGGCAGCTTTGTAAACCATTTCGTAACTTGCCCGGCTCGATATCAGCGCAAAACCCGTACCGCAATCAAAACCCGTCCGAAAAAGATGCCCGATCAGTTTGTCGAGGGCGTTGTGGCGCCCCACATCCTCACGCGCAGCGAGTATTTCACCCGCGGTGTTGCACCAGGCGGCGCCATGCACCGCGCCGGTCTCGACCTGCAACGGCTGGTTTGCGTTCAGCGCTTCGATCGCTGCCTGTAAGGCTGCGGCGTTCACCGATACGCGACCGGCCACAGCAGCCGGGTTGCGGATGGCCTGATCGAGCGACTCCGCGCCGCACAAACCGCAACCGGTGCGGCCGACCAGGTTACGGCGCTGTTTCGAAAGTCGTTCAAAACACGCTTCACTGACCGTCATGGCAATTTCCAGGCCATTTTCACGTGCGATGATAGCTATATCCAGCAAGTCTGCAGGCTGCCTGATAATTCCCTCGGTGAGACTGAAGCCAATGGCGAAATCTTCTAATGCGGCGGGCGTGGCCATCATGACGACGTGTGAGCGCTTGTTGTAAGTCAGGGCGACCGGCACCTCCTCAGCCACCTGGTCATCACGACGCCGGAGACGGCCTTCCTCCCAGTAAGTCACCGGCACCTGGCGTGAATCGGTCACTGCTTCATGTTTCCGATTTCCGGGCCTTTTCCAGGAATGCCCTTTGCCGGGCATTGAAAACCCGTTGTTGCTTCTGCCACTCTGATGGCTGGGTGACACGTGCCGCCTGCACTGCGGTGACCTTGTATTCCGGGCAATTGGTGGCCCAGTCCGAGTTTTCGGTGGTGACGATATTGGCGCCGGTCAGCGGAAAATGGAAGGTGGTATAGACCACACCCGGCTGAACTTTTTCGGTCACCACCGCACGCAGTACCGTGTTGCCCGCCCTGCTCGTGATACCGACCCAGTCACCGCTGCTGATACCACGATCCTCCGCGTCCACCGGGTGTATTTCGAGCAAATCCTGATCCGCCCAGGCGACGTTTTTCGTACGTCTTGTCTGTGCGCCGACGTTGTACTGGGTCAGGATTCTGCCGGTGGTCAACAATAGCGGGTATTTACGTGTCGAACGCTCGCTGGTGGGGACAAAACCGGTAATCGCGAAGTA
>DATCZY010000126.1:0-4537 GCA_036525655.1 Lysobacterales bacterium
GGCTTCGACCTGGTGGCCGCCACGGGTGATTCGGTACTGGTCGACGCCACCGCATTCTTCATGCGCGACGCCCATGACATCTCCACGCGGCTGAGCCGTACGCAACAGGGCACCTACAAAGTCGACCCCACGCGCTGCGCCGTTTTCATGCCGCGCACCAGGGGCTTCCCGGACAACACCGAAGTGGAAGCCATCGTCAGCTATACCGGCGAGCAAAAATACGACGACAAGGGCAAGCTGGTCAACGACATCCTCTCCAGCGTGGTCCCCGACACCACTTCCGTCACCGTCCACCTGCATCACTCCTTTATCCGATTGCCGGATGATAACTACGAACCGCTGCCGTATGACCCAAGGGCGGGCATCATCGGCACGCCCTCGGGCAATGGTTTTTCCGATTATGCCGTGCCGATTGGTGACCCCATCGCGGTACGCTATGGCAGACGTCACCGTCTGCAGAAGGTCGACCCGGCCGCGGAGGTCAGCGAAGCCGTCGAGCCGATCATCTACTACCTCGATCCCGGCGCCCCCGAACCCGTGCGCTCGGCGCTAATGGAGGGCGCAAGCTGGTGGAACCAGGCCTTCGAGGCGGCCGGTTATAAAAACGCATTCCAGGTTGAATTATTGCCCGAGGGCGCTGACCCGATGGACGTGCGTTACAACGTCATTCAATGGGTCCACCGTTCCACGCGCGGCTGGTCCTACGGCTCTTCGGTCGTTGACCCGCGTACCGGGGAGATCATGAAGGGCCACGTCACCCTGGGTTCCCTGCGGGTCCGGCAGGACTACCTGATCGCAGAAGGATTGCTCGCGCCTTACAAAGGGGGCCAGGTACCCGACACGATGCTCGAACTTTCGCTGGCGCGCATACGCCAGTTGGCCGCGCACGAAGTTGGCCACACGTTGGGCATGGAGCACAATTTCGCTGCCAGCATTAACAACCGCTCTTCGGTGATGGATTACCCTTTCCCGCTGATCGGTTTTAACGACGACGGCAGTCTCGATCTTTCCAATGCCTACGGCGTGGGTATCGGCGACTGGGACAAGCGCATGGTGCTGTATGCCTACCAGGATTTTCCCGCGGAACTCGACGACACTGAACAGCGGCGGAAAATCATCGACGAGACCGTCGCTTCCGGCCTGCTTTATGTCGCCGACGAGGATTCCCGTGACCCGGGCACCGCCAATCCACTGGGAAATCTCTGGGACAATGGCGCGGATGCCATCGCCGAACTGGATAAACTGCTGCGCGTGCGTGCCTATGCACTCGAGCACTTTTCGGAGAACAACATCAGGCCGGGCCAACCAATGGCCAAAATTGAAGAGGTGCTGGTGCCCGTCTACCTGTTACACCGTTACCAGGTCCAGGCCGTGGCAAAACTCATCGGCGGACTGAACTTCAACTACGGCCTGCGTGGTGACTCACAGGCGCCACCGCAAAGGGTCGACGCCAAAAAGCAGCAGGCTGCGCTGACCGCACTGATCGCGACACTCGATCCTGATACGCTGACGCTGCCGCAATCCATCGCCGATATCATCCCGCCACGCCCGCCTGGCTATCCGTTGGGACGCGAGTCATTCAGCCGCGCAACCGGTGTGGGCTTCGATCCATTGTCACCGGCGGCCAGTGCCGTGAGCCTGACGCTCGATGTATTGCTGAACCAACAACGCGCTGCGCGTCTGAACGTCCAGCGAACGGCCGATCAGTCACTACCGGACTTCGACACCGTGCTCAAGGCATTGGCCGAGGCAAGCTGGTATGAGCAACGCCAGACCGGGGTCGCCGGCGCTATCCAACGTCTGACGGCGGACCAGTTTTTAAACCGCCTGATGATCCTGGCAAACGATACCGGGGCCGATACCCAGGTGCGCGCACAGGCTTTTTTGACCATCCAGAACCTTGATCAATGGCTGGCAAGGCAAAGTCCATTGCGAACGGAAAGAAACTGGACACCCTTTTATGCGCGGGCGCGCTATGCGATCGCCGCGATGATGAACGACCCGTCAAAGGCGACTCCTGTGCAGGCACCACCGGCGCCTCCGGGTTCACCCATAGGAAATTGACATATACAGGTGAGATGAACAAGTGTGTAGCCGGGGTCTTTTTGCCGCCGGGCGATCATGTGCCCCGGCTCATTGATTTGTGTCATCCCGAAACGCCGGAACCGATGAAGAAAATTCTATCTTTTTACTAGTGATCACGACCGGGTTTGATACCAGCAAACGCCGCTCTCGTCCGTATTGATCCCGACTTCACCCTCGTACAGGAGGTAGTTCAAATGGGCGATGGCCTCACCGGTGGCCATCATCAGGTTGCCATCGGTGATCTCGCTCTTGAACAGGGCTGAAAAAACATCCAACGCCCGTTGTGGCCGGCGACATAATTGCCGCAGTTTCTCCAGGCCCGCCAGGTGTTCATCGATCAACGCATCCAGACGTCCCATGATGCCGCGAAACGGCCTGCCGTGCGACGGCAATACCAGCACATCCCGCGGTAACAGGGTTTTAAGACGGTGCAGTGAGTCAAACCAGCCAACCAGCGGGTTGGCGTTGGGCTCGGTGGGATAGACGCTCACGTTGGGCGAGATGGTCGGCAGTACCTGGTCGCCGGAGATCAGTACGTTTTGACGCGGGTTGTACAGGCAGGCGTGCTCCGGGGAATGGCCATGCCCGGTAATGACCTGCCAGTCCTGTGCACCGATGTGCACCGGACGGACCTCGCTCAGACGCTGGTAGGCCTGGGGCAATTGCGCGACCATCTTGCCGAACGAACCAAACATCTCGACGTAACGTAACATGTGCTGCTCTTCGAACCCGGCGGCCCGGTAGAAACGCCGGCCTTCCCTGGGTGCCGGCATACCGGTGTCCGATACGAGGATACGGCACAGCAGGTACTCGTCACGGGTCATGTACAAGTCGATGTCAAAGGTCTCGCACAGCCAGCCTGCGCAACCCGCATGATCGGGGTGCAGGTGGGTGACCAGGATCCTGGTGGCGGGCGCGCCCTGCAGTTGCGCGCCAAAAACGTTTTCCCAGGTCCTACGCGTAATGCCGTTATGGATACCGGTATCGACAATGGCCCAGCCATCATCATCCTGTAACAACCATACGTTGATATGACCCAACATGAACGGCAAGGGCAGACGCAGCCATTTCAGACCTGGAAGGATATCCACCGCCTCACCGATCTCCGCCTGGAAATCGTATTCGTACCGGATGGGATCGGCAGATTCACTCATCGGGCTATTATGAAGCAGGGCCCAAGCCGGTAACACGTTTATCACAGAAATATGTGCAAAATGACGGCTCGAACCCGCACTTCAACACCGGGTGAAGACGGTGACGCCCCTGCTGAATCGAACCCGACAAGGCAGTTTCTGGCTATAATCCAGCCATTGAATTGACTGACCGCACGTCTGCCCGACGAGCGGCATTTTGACGAGGATAAATCGCATGGATCTGAAGATCGCCGGTCGCAAGGCCATTATTTGCGCCTCCAGCAAGGGACTGGGCAAAGCCTGCGCCCTGGCACTGGCGGCGGAAGGCGTTGATGTCTGGATCAGCGCACGCTCGAGCGGCCCCCTGCAGGCGGCCGCAGATGAAATCAATGCGGCGGGCGGCGGAAAAGCCACTGCCGTGATCGCCGATGTCACCAGCGAGAGCGGCCGTGCCGCCTTGTACGAGGCCTGCCCTGCCCCCGACATCCTCGTCAACAATGCCGGTGGACCAGCACCCGGTGATTTTCGCAACTGGGATCAGAAAGACTGGTTTGACGCCGTCAATGCCAATATGTACAGCGCCATCGACATGATCAAGCGCTGCCTGGACGGCATGATCGAGCGCCGTTTCGGCCGCATCATCAATATCACCAGCGTGGCGGTAAAACTGCCGGTACCTGTGCTGGGTCTTTCCAACGGCGCACGTTCGGGTCTGACCGGTTTTATCTCCGGGATTGCGCGTGAACCGGCACAACACAACGTCACCATCAACAACCTCCTGCCCGGTTACATCGCAACCGAACGGATGTGGTCGGTGCTCGAAGCCGGCGCCAGGCAGTCGAATACCGACACGGATACGTTCCAGCAGAACCTGTTCAATAAAATAGGCGCCAGGCGCCCCGGGGAGCCGGATGAATTCGGCGCCACCTGCGCGTTTCTCTGCAGTCAGCAGGCCGCCTATATCACCGCGCAGAACGTGCTGATGGACGGCGGACTCTACCCCGGCACTTTCTAACAGGGGCAGATTCGCAGGTGATCGGGCGAGAACTCAAACCCAAGATCAGATTTGGTTTTGATGTGCCAGGCGACAACGATGGTTTCCGCAGGGTTTTGCCCTTCAGACGTTCCTGGGTCGCCATCGTACTGGTTGCGGCCATGGATGCCGCATTCATCATCCCCGCCGTACTGACCTTCGGCCAGGCGATGGCCGAATGGGGGACTTACGACTCGCTTTTCGACCTCGTCGCTGCCCTGTTTTTAAGTGCCTGGCTACTCGGCTGGATGATCGCACCGTTGATCATGACCACCGTCCTTATCCT
>DATCZY010000127.1:0-3776 GCA_036525655.1 Lysobacterales bacterium
GTGCTATCAAAAGGGCGTTCTTTCAGGTCTGGCCAAATCTCATCACTTATTGGTCCTGAGGGTAAGAGTTTTCAGGTCGTAAGTAAAATTGAGACCCACGCCGGTCATGCTCATCAACTTGGTATGGAGCGCGACGATGACACCTGGGCGGCACGACACAATGGTACGGACGTCTCAAACCTAAGTGAATTAACTCAACTATTGCCGCACGTGCTGCTTGAACCCAACAGTCATACGTTGGTAAGCGGGCCACCGGATGTCCGTCGGAGGTATTTGGATTGGGGCGTGTTTCACGTGGAACATAATTTTCTATTACTCTGGCGCAGATACAACCGCGTGCTGAAGCAGCGGAACGCGGCGCTTAAGCAATCAAACAGAATGATTGTCGAAAGTCTTGATCCACAGTTCGTACAGTTGGGAGAACAACTACACAAAGCGCGCCAAAAACATACTGAAACGCTCAATGACATATTACACAAGCAATTAACGCTTTTTTGTGAATCTCTCGATGAAATCACGCTGAGCTACAGAAAGGGTTGGGCTGGAGACAGTCTCTCTGAAGCGATTCAAATGTCTGACACCCGTGATATGGAGCGCGGGTCAACCAGTCCCGGTCCGCACAAAGCGGATTTGATTTTTTCGTTGAACGGGACCCCGGCAAAAGAAAGGTTATCCCGCGGTGAACAAAAAGCGATGACCGCTGCATTGATAATGGCTCAAGCGGAGATGATCTGTGAATCCGGTGAAAGGCCGATTTTGATGCTCGATGATCTCGCCTCGGAGCTCGATGAAGTACACTTGGGTAAAGTGCTTAGGGCAGGTATTGAGTTGGGTACACAAATTCTATTGACCGGTACAGAATTGGTACCTGCTATTAAGCACTGTGAAAGCCCCTACACGGTGTTTCACGTGGAACACGGAAGTGTTTCAACCTCCACCGGGTAAACGTTTAAAAGCATTAAAAACAAGCATTTAATAACACTCAGTGGTATACTGTAAGAAGTTTTCAGAACAGAAAAATCCGCATCAAGTCAAACCTTTATTGCCCCCAAAAGCAGGGGCAAATGACTAGTTTAAGCCGGTACTAGAGGCTACATGAGCAAGCAACAATATGATTCCAGTAGTATCAAGGTTCTAAAGGGTCTTGATGCGGTACGTAAACGCCCAGGTATGTATATCGGCGATACGGACGATGGCACCGGCCTACACCATATGGTGTTTGAGGTGGTGGATAATTCCATAGACGAAGCTTTGGCTGGACACTGTGATGCCATCAAAGTCGTTATCGAGATGGATGGTTACGTCAGGGTTTCCGATAACGGTCGCGGCATACCGGTTGACATACACAAGGAAGAGGGACGTTCAGCGGCAGAAGTCATTATGACCGTGCTGCATGCCGGCGGTAAATTTGACGATAACTCCTACAAGGTTTCCGGTGGTTTGCACGGTGTTGGTGTTTCGGTAGTCAACGCCTTGTCCGAGGTTCTGGAGTTAACCATCAGGAGAAACGGTCATGTCTGGGAGCAGACCTACAAGATGGGTGTCCCGGTTGAACCACTCAAACAGACAGGAAACACCAGGAAGACCGGCACTGAAATAAGATTTTTGCCCAGCACTACAATTTTTTCCGACAGGATTTTTCATTACGACATACTTGCGCGACGTTTGCGCGAGTTGAGCTTTTTAAACTCCGGCGTCAGGATCGAGTTGGTTGATGAAATATCCGGTAAATCGGATGTGTTTGAATATGAGGGCGGTATCCGTTCTTTTGTTGAGCACCTCGGTCGTAAAAAAACCGCTTTACATCAAAGTGTTATGTATTTTCAGGGTGAATCCAACAAGATTTCCGTCGAAGTGGCTATGCAGTGGACGGACGCTTACCAGGAAAGTGTTTTTTGTTTTACCAACAACATTCCCCAACGCGACGGCGGCGCTCACCTGGCGGGTTTCAGAGCGGCGCTGACCCGAACAATGAATCAATATATCGAAGAATCGGGTTTGGCAAAGAAGAACAAGGTTGCGATGACGGGTGACGACGCGAGAGAAGGTCTCGTAGCGGTGCTTTCGGTCAAGGCCCCGGATCCGAAGTTTTCTTCACAGACAAAAGACAAATTGGTTTCATCCGAAATTAAACCGGTGGTTGAATCACTAGTTGCTTCTCATTTACGTGATTTTTTGCTGGAAAACCCGGCGGAAGCAAAAATAATCACCATGAAGGCAGTGGATGCGGCGCGCGCACGCGAAGCTGCCCGCAAAGCCCGCGATATGACACGACGCAAGGGCGTGCTGGACATAGCGGGCCTGCCGGGTAAGTTAGCGGACTGCCAGGAAAAAGACCCGGCTTTCTCAGAACTTTTTATCGTGGAGGGTGATTCGGCAGGTGGTTCCGCAAAGCAAGGCAGGAACCGAAAAACACAGGCAATTCTGCCACTTAAGGGTAAAATCTTAAATGTGGAAAAGGCTCGTTTCGACAAAATGCTTTCATCAGCCGAAGTTGGTACTTTGATTACAGCGCTTGGCTGCGGCATCGGCAGAGATGAGTTCAATATAGATAAGTTGCGCTATCACACCATTATCATCATGACCGATGCGGATGTTGATGGCTCTCACATCCGCACGCTTTTACTGACTTTTTTCTATCGGCAAATGCCTGAATTAATTGAGCGCGGTCATATCTACATCGGTCAGCCCCCTCTTTATAAAGTTAAGCAGGGCAAACAGGAACAATACCTGAAAGATGACACAGAAATGAACGAGTACATGCTCGCTCGTGCCATGGATAACGCCTCACTGGTATTTGATCAGGACGCTCCACCGCTTTCCGGGGCGGCCCTGGAGGGGTTGTTGCGCGATTACATGGCTGTAAAGGCAGCCAATACACGGCTGGTAAACCGCGTGGATACCTTGTTTTTAGATCAACTAGTTGATAATAAAGGTTTTTCTCTAGAGTGGGGTGTTGATGAAGCCCAGCAATGGTGCAACGCGATTCTTCAGAAAATGAATCAGAATTCACCACCGAGCATAAAGTATGATTTGCGCGCCGAGAAAGCCGAACACGGTTTGGAGTTGTTGATGAGTAAAATAACTTACGGCGTGGTAAATACGACGACCTTAAACAAGGACTTCTTCCGCTCGCCCGAATACAGGTTGACCAGCAAGCTGGCCGATAAGCTGCATGATCTTATTCAACCGGGCGCGACGGTGCGACGTGGTGCCCAGGAACAGGCCATTGGTAGTTTTGCTGAGGCGCATAACTGGTTAATGGATGAAAGCCGCAAGGGACGGACCTTCCAGAGATTTAAAGGCCTGGGTGAAATGAATCCCGAACAGCTTTGGGACACGACGGTTAACCCGGAGACGCGCCGCCTTCTTAAAGTAACCATTGAAGACGTTATCGCTGCGGATGAAATATTTACCACCCTGATGGGTGACGAAGTTGAACCAAGGCGGGATTTTATAGAGAAGAATGCTTTGTATGTAACGAACCTGGATATCTGATCGTATGATGACGGGCCCGGACGCTGTTCCGGGCCCGAAGTCTAACGGGTATTTTTCTAATTAACCTACTAAAGCAAGATTAGCGACCTGGTCAAACAAGCCCTTGAGTTCTGACAGAAGGCTTAACCTGTTGCGGCGCACCTCCATATCCTCATCCATAACCATGACCTTTTCAAAAAAGGCATCAATAACCGCGGATAGACCGGCAAGCAGCTTCAAGCCTGCTGCATAATCTGCTTTTTTGTAAAGCAGATCCAGATCGTTTGAAATGCGCCTAA
>DATCZY010000128.1:0-3921 GCA_036525655.1 Lysobacterales bacterium
TGTGCTCAACAGAAGCAGTACAACAAGGTGAAAATATATTTTCGTAAATTGCATTTTTTAGGTCCTTGGCAAAGGTGGGTTCAGGCTGCTTACTAAAACTGAGTATAGGATATCCTTAAACTTTTGCCAGCGCATGATGACCCTGTCAACATCGTCGCATCCATGCTCAAGTAAACCCGAACCTTGCCGGTCCGGCCGATATGCAGGCTATCGGTAGTCCAGCCCCTGTGGGAAAATAGCCGCCAGGGAATTTTACAATCAAGACAGGCAACAGGCAGGCTGAAACCATGCATCTCGGATTAACCGCGTTACTGGCATTTTACCGCGAACACCGGGCCGACGAGGCACTGGTTCTGGGTACCGTTGTTTCCACTTCAGGTTCGACCTACCGCAAACCCGGCGCGATGATGCTCATCGCCGCAGACAGCAGTTACAGGGGGCTTATTTCAGGCGGGTGTCTCGAGGCGGACCTGGCTGCGCATGCCAGGGACGTATTTGCAGATGGCGAAGTCCGTAATGTCTGTTACGACATGAGCCATGGCGATGATTTTGCATGGGGCCTTGGTCTTGGTTGCGACGGTATTATTCACCTGATGTTGCAACGCCTGGATCGCAGTACGGGTTTCGGTTTTCTCGACACCCTGGACAGGGCCTGGAAAGCCAGGTGCAACGGCTTGTTAAGCCTCGTCACTTCGAGCAACGACCCGAATCATTCCAAGGGAGATTTTGCCCTCGATTGCGGTACCGGATTCAGCACCGGCAACCCGGTATTAACGAATGGTATCGGCACACACGAAGGCGCATCGTTTTCCGCGGGGCATGACATGTCCCGGCGTTACTGGCAGGAAAGCATCGATACAAGCCACGGCACGGTCGAACTGTTGCTGGTGCCGATCATGCCACCCCCCGCCATCCTGATCTGCGGCGCGGGCCATGATGCCGTTCCGGTAGCCCGACTGGCTGTTGAAATGGGTTGGAAATGCACCATCGTCGATCACCGGCCGGGTTTTGCCCGTGCGGACCGGTTTCCGGATACCTGCGAGGTTAAGGTACTGCAGCCAGCTGAACTCAGCCAGCACGTCGCGCTGCAGGCGTTGGATGCGGCGGTGCTGATGACACATCATCTCGGCCACGATCGTGCGTACCTCGAACAGGTCGTGGCCGTCCCGGTCGCTTATATCGGCTTACTCGGTCCACGGGCGCGCCGGAATCGCCTGCTCAGCGAGATAGGCGCTTTGGATGTGCACGTCCATGGACCGGCCGGTCTGGACATCGGTGCAGAAATGCCGGAATCCATTGCCCTGGCCATCGTTGCTGAAATCCATGCATTTTTGAACCGGCGCATTGGCGGCATGCTGACCCAAGCTGGCGCATGAGTTATCCGGAACTCAGTATCCTGATCCCCGCCGCAGGCGCCAGCAAGCGATTGGGGCAGGCAAAACAACTGGTGCGATACAAGAACGGGACGCTGCTTCAAAACGCCATCAACAGCGCATCCTCGATCGGCCCGCGTGAAATCATCGTGGTTACGGGGGCCGGCGTAACCTCTGTGCAGGATGCGGTTCAACAGGCCGGCATACACTGGGTTCATAATCATTACTGGTCGGATGGAATGGGTAGCTCCATCGCAGTGGGCGCTTCCGCCATCAGTCCGGGGTCGAGTGGGGTCATGATCCTTCTCTGCGATCAGTGGCGGATAGAGGCGCAGGATATCCAGTTACTGGCAGACACCTGGAGGTCCCGAATGGAGCGCATCGTTTGTGCACGGGCGGAAGGCCAAAACATGCCGCCGGTGATTTTTCCGGCCAGCTTATTCAGGCGGCTACGGACACTGAATGGCGAAACCGGAGCTCGTAAAATACTTAAAGAACTTTCAGAGAAAGTCACGCCTATACCATTAATAAATGCAGCGTTTGACCTGGACACACAGGCCGATCTGAACCAACTCATAGACCTTGAACTGTAACATCTGTCAGTAGACGATCACGTGAGTGAAGGTGAGAATATCGGCATCGAAAGGGATTGATGCACGATGCATATCGCCGATAGAGTGAAAAAGGAATTTCTGACTGGAATAGCGTCCGCGCTGCTCCTCTCCGCTTGCGGACAACCTGAACCCATAAGCTATGAATCCATAGTCTGGGTCAATAACTATTATGTTGAGCACCCCGTATCGAGCCTGAATGCAAGCGCCGGCGGGTGGCTGTTCAGGGGCGCAAAAGAAGTCGGCACCGAGATCAGGGTCGGCTTCCTGGTACCAGGACCCATGAACCCCGACGTGGCAAAAAGGAAGGCGGTGCTCAACAGCGTCTGTCCAGCCAGGTCGGAAGTCATATGGCAGGTCTTAAGCGACGACAACAAGCTTGTTATCGACGTTTGGAGCGACGACAGAAAATTCAAGGATTCAACCGTGTGTTAACCGGCCCTGGAGAAGGGCCGGACAACACCAAGTACAAAACCCCATACTGACAGGGACCTCAGCCGCAACCGCCACTGGTCGGTGCGCGTTTTAGCTCGAGGATAATCTTCGGTTCGAAGGTCAAATCCAGCTGGTCGGGATCAGGCTCGGCAGCAGGATGCCTCGACCCGGTCGCAGCGTTGAACCTGTAAGCCAGTTGATCCTCCTGGCGATTGTAAACCCGGTCACCCTCGCCGAGGCTCTCACCCGCATAGGTTTTGAGCCATGCATTGATTCCGCCTTCAAGAATATAAATATTCGGCACACTTTCAGCCCTGAGAATCTTCCAGGCTTCGGTCGCTGCAGATTCATCATTGCTGATGGTAACGAAAACGGTATTGGCAGGCTCAAAATGCAATTCCCTGGCCTTCGCCTTGATCTGGTCCAGCGGCACATGAACCGCGCCGCGCAGATGGAACTGGTTATAGTAACGCTCATCACGGACATCCAGCGGAATGATTTTGATCTTCGTATCGTCCCTGTACTTCAAAAACTCTGCGGACGATATTTGCACTTCGCGATTATCCAGCCTGGCCTGGCTTTCGGCCGCCACTGCCTGCCAGCGGTCCTCGCTGGTGGGTTGGCCGATCACCAGGGTTACAACTGCCAATGCCACGAGTGCGGCAGCGGCCGGTTTTGACCAGCCCGGGAGTTTTTGCTGCGGCCTGCCGTTGATCATGGCTTCAACCTTTTCCGCCATCACGAACAGCCCCAGCGCAACCACGACGATACAGATCACAACGGCGCCATAGCTGGCATTGAACAGTTCAGGCAGGGTGAAACGGCCCATGTTGGAGCTGTCAAAGAAGGTCGCAAAGCTGCCGACGGTTTCGCCAAAAAGATAGATACCGAAAAGCACACCAAAAACAAACACGACTGCATCGAGCTTGCCGGTCGCCATGCCCACCAGTGATGTGCCGGGGCAAAAACCTCCGATGATAAAGCCGACACCCATGATCAGGCCGCCGACGATACCGGGCCACAAATAGGTGGGTGGAACCCAAACCAGGTTGTAGTCCAGCAAACCAATCGCCGTCGACAGGAAGATCAGGGTCATCGCCACGATAATGGCGGTGAACATGACCTTGAATACGCGCATGTCCTTAAAGTAGAACTGGGCAGCCAACAATTTTGAATTACCGAAACCGGCGCTCTCGAGCGTCATGCCGAAGGCAATACCGATTATCGTGTAAACCACGTAAGAGCCCCAATGACCGAAAAGGTCAGCAAGAGGAAGTGGGAAATTAGCCATGATGATCCTCCTCAGTTCCAGGCTTTACGGAAAAAATAGGCCAGCGCGTAAGCGCCGCCAAACACCGCGAACATGAACGCCCAGCTGCCGACCGACAGGACGGCGCCGCCGGACAGCGCCTGCCCCGAGGTGCAGCCGCGCGCGAGACGCGCCCCGTAGCCCATCAGCGTGCCGCCGACACACGCCAGGAACCAGCGGGTCCCGGTACTGA
>DATCZY010000129.1:0-4272 GCA_036525655.1 Lysobacterales bacterium
TGTCACCGGAAGAGCAAACACGTCTGCAACAGGAATACAAAACCGTAATTCCAACCAGTACGAGTGCGAAGTCTGGCGAGTATTACGAGGGAATTGTTGCGAAGTTATGTGAACGTTGGAACGTCCATCTTCAATGAAAAAGACAGTTTAAAAAGTCAGAAAAAGTCAGGACACCCACCATTTAATAAGCTTCGAGTGGTGGGCGTCTTAAATTATTATCGTTTGTACCAGCGTCATCCGGCAGCCTCGAATGCTGGTCCAGACGCCTCCGACGCGCTCGAAAATGCATGCATTACCGCACAGGTCATTAGGATATATGATCCATTCGCTTTGAACTTCTGTTACGCTTTCAACTTACTACTCTGCAAGCTCAAATTCAGGTGAAACCATGTTCAATCGGTCTGTATTACTGACGTCCCTCGCCGCTCTGTTCGCAACCACGACTGCGCTGGCGGAACCATTCACTGCGGAGCACCTGGTCCGGCTGGACCGTGTTGGCGCACCGGTGCTTTCACCCGATGGGAGCAAGGTGGTTTACGATTTGCGCACAACGGACATGGAGGCCAACAAGGGCGTTTATGACCTGTGGTGGAGCGGGTTCAGTGGTGGTAATCCACACCGGTTAACCACGCACGCGGCCAACGACACCGCCCCCGCCTGGTCGGCCGATGGCAAGCACGTTTACTTCCTCTCAACACGAACTGAAAGCTCCCAGGTATGGCGCATCGCGATCAGTGGGGGCGAGGCGCAACAGGTCACGGAGCTACCCGTCGATGTTGAAACCTTCCAGGTTACCCCCGGGGGTAATGGACTGGTCTTTTCGGCCAGCGTTTACCTCGATTGTGAAGACCTCGCCTGCACCGCCAACCGCGACAAGGCACAGAGCGAGAGTCCAACCACTGGTGTTATATACGAGCAATTGTTCATGCGGCACTGGGATCACTGGCTGGATGCAAAACACTCACAGCTTTTCGCGCTTGCGCTGGACGACGGCGGTATTGGTCGGGGTGAACCCCTCCTGGTCAGCAAGGGGGTTCGAGCAGATATTCCTTCCCGGGTCTGGGGTGGAGCCGAGGAATACACGGTTTCGCCAGATGGACAGACGCTCTATTTTGCAGCGCGAATCCGTGATCGCGACGAACCAACCTCCACCAACTTCGATATTTACTCAGCGCCAATGAACGGTGACGGCGAGGTCGTGAACCTGACTGAATCCAACCTGGCCTGGGATACCCAACCGGTATTGAGCCCGGACGGGCGGAAACTCGCCTATCGCGCCATGGCCCGGCCCGGATTCGAGGCTGACCGCTTCCAGATCATGATTCGTGACCTCAAGTCGGGCGAGACACAGCCTCTCGCTGCCAACTGGGACCGTTCAGCTTCATCGATTGCGTTCACGAACACGGGGGATTCCCTGCTGGTCAATACGGATGATGTGGGTAACGTGGCATTGTGGAAACTCGACCTGGCCGATGGGGAGCCACAGAAACTGGTCGGTCTCGGCAGCGTCAGCGCATTTGCATCGGGTCCATTGGGCACGGTCTTCGCAATGGACAACCTCAAATCACCGACGGAGCTGTTCGCAATCGACAAGGGCAAAACAGAAGCCCGTCAATTGACCCACTTCTCGGCGCCGCAGTTGAAGGACGTGGAAATGGGCGATTTTGAACAGTTTTCGTTCATCGGCGCCAACCAGGAAACAGTCCACGGCTACGTGATGCAACCTGCCGGCTTTGAAAAAGGCAAAAAATACCCGGTCGCTTTCCTGATTCACGGTGGCCCGCAGGGCAGCTTTGGTAACCATTTCCATTACCGCTGGAACCCACAAACTTACGCGGGGCAGGGGTTTGCCGCGGTATTTATCGATTTCCACGGTTCGACCGGTTACGGACAGGCCTTCACGGACAGCATCTCGGATGACTATGGCGGCAAACCGCTGGTCGATCTGCAACTCGGGCTGAGCGCGGCACTGGAGAAATACGAGTTCCTGGACGGTGACAATATCTGTGCGCTGGGTGCGTCCTACGGCGGATACATGATCAACTGGATCGCCGGTAACTGGCCGGACCGTTTCGACTGCCTGGTCAACCATGACGGTGTGTTCGACGAACGCATGATGTACTACACCACCGAGGAACTGTGGTTCCCGGAATGGGATTATGGCGGCCCCTATTTCGAAAAAGCCGCCAACTACGAAAAGCACAACCCGGTCAACCACGTTGACCAGTGGCAAACACCGATGCTGGTTGTCCATGGGCAACTCGACTACCGGGTGCCGGTCACCCAGGGTATTGGCACCTTCACGGCATTGCAACGGCGCGGTATTCCCAGCAACTTCCTCTACTTTCCGGATGAGAACCACTGGGTGCTGAAGCCACAAAACTCCGTGCAGTGGCATAAGGAAGTCAATTTATGGTTGCATGAATACCTGGATTGACAGAATCGTAAAGAGGGCGAACTCAGACCCCCTTTGCTGACCGCTGCGGACGCTGCCCCCCCGGGAAACTGCCCGGCAAGAACATAAGCCCCGACCAGGCGGCACATCAACCGGTTGACTTTAGTGGGTAAGCTTTCAGCATGGCGCTGCAATAAAGATGTGTCGGGTCGGATACGTCACCTTACAGGTTGAATCTTTTGGGTGTCTAATTTTCGCCGACTTTCGATCCTGAACGATCAATATTGATCAAATGATGCAGTGAGCTGGTTCAAGACCCGCTATGGGCAGGCGTTCAATACACTAAATTACTGGCAATCATAGAGTTCAGGCTTCCTGTACTCACAGCGCTGACACATTTTACTTTTTCTGATTTGGGTGTATCGTATAAGTGAGGTACTCACTATGCGTGCGTCCCAATTCAAAGACCTGTGGGGTCAATTGAAAAAGCGCAAAGTAGTCCGTGTTGCGCTGACGTATATTTTCGTGAGTTGGGTTTTAATGCAGATTGGTGAGGTGGCTTTCGAAGGCCTCGGATTACCTCCCTGGTCACTTTCCTTGTTGATTGCGTTCATATTGCTCGGTTTCCCCCTGGCCCTGATCCTGTCCTGGGCTTATGAGGTCACACCGGAGGGTATCCGCAAAGATTCGGCTGGAAACATAAGTTCTCTTAAAGAGGAAGAGGTATACCTCGAAGGTGGGCCTTCCATCGCCGTATTACCATTTGAAGATCTCAGCGATACTGGCGATCAGACCTACTTTTGCGAAGGCATAGCTGAAGAAATCCTTAATGCGCTGTGCCTGATCTCCAACCTGCGGGTAGCTTCCCGCGCGGTGTCATTTCAATTCGATAGCAAGCATGCCGATATCAAGGAAATAGGCAGGAAGCTCAAGGTGAAGTCCGTGCTCCAGGGCAGTGTGCGTAAATCCGGCAATAATTTGCGCATTAACGTACAACTGTTCGATACCAATGATGGGTTTCACATTTGGTCGCGCCAGTATGATCGTCAACTGGAGGACATTTTTGAAGTTCAGGAAGAAATAGCAGACTCGATTGCAACCGCTTTGAGCATTACGTTTATGCGCAAGCGTGACAGCCCCAGGCAACAGGTAGATCCGAGAGCCTATGACTTTTATCTGCGTGGTTTGCGCTATTTCGCCAGGCACACCATCCAGGACAATGTCTATGCACAGCAGATGTTCAAACGGGCCATTGATATCGAGTCCAAATTCGGCCAGGCCTGGGCAGGTCTTGCCTATACATACGGTTTCTCATATATGTATTTCAATGCGACCGATGTAAACCTGTCCGAAGCGAAGCGGGCCAGTGCCCAGGCGCTAAAGCTTGCACCGGATCTGGCAGATGCACATGTTTCATCCGGCATTGCCTTTTGCATGAGCAAGCAATATGAAGAAGCAGAAAAAGAATTTGAAAAAGCCATTGAGCTGGATCCGAAAAACTACGATGCCTGGTATTTTTTCGGTCGATCCAAGGTGCATGAAGGCAAGCTTAAGCGTGCATTGAAGTTGTTTGACCATGCATCCAGGGTTCGGCCGGAAGACTATCAGAGTGTGTTGTTGCAGGCTCAGCTTTATAACAGTCTTGACCAGCAGGAAAAGGCCATGGACGTGACCCGAAAAGGTTTGGAGCGGGTCCGGGCAGTGCTTGAACTCAAGCCGGATGACAACCGGGCCTTGAATATGGGTGCATTTGCCTTGCTGCGACTGGGTGATGCAGAAGAGGCCAAAAAATGGATGTTAACCTCAATGGAAAATGCGCCCATGGACTCCATCATCCAATACAATGGCGCCTGCTTTTTTTCACTTTCAGGAGAACC
>DATCZY010000130.1:0-5543 GCA_036525655.1 Lysobacterales bacterium
CAAGGCACGGTTTTCTGCCACTCAAGGAGATTTGCGAAAGCGCCTATCTGAAAGATGCGGCTAAAAAGGGCGGCAAATTGGCCATTCGTGACGTGGTTCGCGAAGGTCAGGAAATTATCGTCCAGGTCGAAAAGGAGGAGCGCGGCAACAAGGGTGCCGCCCTCACCACCTACATTTCACTGGCTGGCCGCTACCTCGTGCTGATGCCGACCAATCCTTCAGCGGGTGGCGTATCGCGGCGCATCATCGGCAATGAACGCGACCACTTGCGCGAGCAACTGCAAAAGGTCACGACACCGGATAACGTCGGTATCATCATCCGCACCGCCGGTGTAGGAAGGGACGCAGAAGAATTACAGTGGGATCTCGATTATCTGCTGCAACTATGGACTGCCATCGAACAGGCTGCGGCCAGTCGCCCGGCCCCTTTCCTGATTCACCAGGAAAGCAACCTGTTCATACGCGCGCTGCGCGATCACCTGCGCAATGATATCGGCGAGATATTGATCGACAACGAAAGCGTCTATAACGACGCCCGGGAGTTTATCCAGCAGGTCATGCCGCATAACCTGAACAAGCTCAAGTTATACAGTGACCAGGTACCGCTTTTTAACCGTTACCAGATCGAAAGCCAGATTGAATCGGCGTTCGCCCGCACGGTGCATTTGCCTTCGGGTGGCGCGATCGTATTCGATCATACCGAGGCCCTGCTCTCTATCGACATTAACTCTGCCCGCGCAACCAAGGGTCTGGACATCGAAGACACCGCGTTTAGCACCAACATGGAAGCGGCCAAGGAAATTGCCCGACAGTTGCGTTTACGCGACCTGGGCGGATTGATCGTCATCGACTTCATCGATATGACCAGTCGCAAGCACCAACGCGATGTTGAAGAGTGTTTACGTGACGCCATGCAGATCGACAAGGCACGTGTCCAGATTGGACGTGTTTCCCGCTTTGGCCTGCTGGAAATGTCACGTCAGCGCTTGCGTCCCTCACTCGGTGAATCCAGTCAGGAAACCTGCCCGCGCTGTGATGGCCACGGCACCATCCGTAGTGTGGAATCCCTCGCCTTGTCCATTCTCCGACTCGTTGAAGAAGAGGTCATGAAGGAATACACCGGGCAGATCATTGTCCAGGCGCCCACGGAAGTGATCAACTTCCTCCATAATGAAAAGCGCGCGGCGCTGGCAGAGGTCGAATCCCGTCACAAGGTTCCGATTGTCATGCTGGCCAACCCACACCTGGTGACACCGCATTTTGAAATACTGCGGGTCAGAAAATCTGATGTAACCGAAGTACCGAGCTACTCCCGGGTTGATCTGCCCGAAGCCCAGGTCGTTGCCAATGAACGTACCCAGACCCACGCCACTGTGCCGGCGGGCCCTGCCGTAGCACGTATCGTACCCGATCGGCCTGCCCCCGCCCGTGTCGAGGAAAAAGCCCCTGGTCTATTTGCGCGACTCGCAAAAATCATCTTCTCTCACCAGAAAGAAGAAAAGAAAACCCAAACTGCACCGCCAAAACAGGCAAAAGCCGGCGGTGATAGCCGCTCAAGTGCACAGCAAAGCCAGCAAAAGCAGGCAGCGTCGACCACTCAGCAATCAAGCCGGAGAACCGGCAACAAGCGCTCAGGCGCTCCTTCTCAGGGAGGTGCCGGTCAGCCATCACAACAGCAACGCAAGCCCAGGAGGCAACAGCCAAAACAGACGCAGACCAAGCCTGATCACGGCAAGCCTGAGCAAAAACAGTCCGCACAGGGCAGACCTGATCAGAGCCGCGGCCAGCGACCACAGACCAGTAAGGCAAGCGAGGAATCAAGCAAAGCGACCACTGCTGAGGCCACCGTTCAAGCCTCTGCTACACCTATAGCTGCGGGAAGCGAGGTTGATGGCAACAGCAAACCCGAGCAAAAAGAAGGCGGTAGCCGCCGGGGTAGCCGCAGAAGACGCTCACCCTACAAAACAGGTGGCGTAAAACAACGTCCGGAATCATCTGAGCCGCAGTCCGAAACAGGTGCAGAGGCCAGTTCGCCGCAAGCACCCTCTTCCGATAACAGGCAATCGGCGGCGGATAAATCCAGCGAACCGGTTCAAAAAGGCCCTGGCGCTGAAAACCCGGAAACAGCTGTAAACAAACCCGCCGTAACTGATAGCCGTGAACAGGGATCAAGCGCAGTGACATCCGCTGAGCCCAAACCCGTAAAAGCTGACGGTGCAGAATCAAGCTCTGGCGAATCGAAGCCGGTCGAGTCAAAACCGGATAACCAGGATCGAGCGAATGCAGAGTCCTCCAGCACAACACCGGTGGAAGCAAAAGTCGCGAAGAGCGCCGACGCAAAACCAGAGGCAGATTCAGCCGATAAGCCCGCACCGGCGTCTGACTCAACAGCCAAACCTAAAAAGCGCCCCGCACGAAAAAAAGCAAGTGGCAAAAAGAAGGTGAAAAAAGCCGATACGAACCAGGCTGCAGACAATGTTCCGGCAACGCCAGCCCCGTCCGGCTCTGCTTTAGCCGTCGAGAGAGATGCAAAGGGTATTTACACCCTTAAGCCACCACCATCGGAACATAGCCAGAGCGAATAAACAGCCCTCCGATATCCATGGAGTTTGTGCGGCCGGCATCAACCGGCCGCACACGGGTGACGGGATAGTGTCGTGAAACGGACCCACACCTCGCATGGCAAACTCAGGCGCTATCAAGTATCCCGTAACGCATTGCCATGCGGACCAGTTCAACCTCGCTACGCGCGCCCAATTTGCCAAGTATCCTGTATTTGTAGGTCGATACGGTCTTTGGACTCAGACACATTAATGACGCGATATCGGGTATGCGACGTCCATCGGTGATCTTTAACATCACCTCCATCTCCCGCGCTGACAAATCCTGAAAAGGTGATTTGTTGGCCGAGCCGGTCAACATCGACAGCGCCAGTTGCTTTGCTGCATCACTGCCAATGTAGCACTGGCCGCTTGCCACGACTTTAATCGCCTTTATCAGTTCATCAGCCTCGCAATCCCGGGTCAGATAGCCGCTCGCTCCAGCGTCCATCAACCGCGTTGGGTAAGGTGGCTTGGCATGCACTGCCAGCACGATAATCCTGGCGCCGGGATGTGCGCGCTTGAGTTTTCGGGTGATTTCGAAACCGGTTAAGCCGGGTAAATTGATGCTCAGCAAAATGACATCCGGCCGACATTTTCGACAGCTACGGAGTGCTGCTTCGCCGGATGATACTTCCGTGATTTTCGTAATTTCGCTGCTTTGATCAAGAATGTGCCTTAGTCCCGTGCGGACCAATGCCTGATCATCGATGATGAGTATTTGAATCATGTCTTCCCCCTTCGGATTGATTCGATTGTTGAGTATCAGTCCCTGACCCGCTACCCCTTGAGACAGTTAGTCCGCGGCTCACCCCCCTATAAAGTGAGTCGTGGATTCCCTAACTATAGACATAGGATTCAAGAATGTCGACCAGGTATGAGAATAACTATCATTTCGAGTAAATCCCCTACAGGGTAATCATCCCAGGTAGCCGCGATGAGCAGCTCAGGGCATCGGAAGTTTTGCGCCACCTTGCCACCAACTCTTCATGCCGAGCTTGCAAAACGCTAGCGATAAACCATAATGAAGGTGAAATCATAATCTGGGGGGATTTATGAAAACGGCACACTTTGCACCGGATATTACCGACGATCTGGTGAGAACCCACGAGCAGTATCTCGTGCCGGCCGTCTATGCACAATGGGCTGGCCGAGTGGCGGAGATTGCTGAAATCGAACTTGGTCAACACGTGCTTGATGTCGCCTGCGGCACCGGCACCCTGGCGCGCGCCGCTCACCTTGAAACAGGTCTTACCGGCAAGGTCGTTGGGCTCGACATCAGCGAGAAAATGCTTGAATCCGCGCGTAGGCATTCGCGTTCGATTGACTGGCAAATAGGTGACGCCACTGCGATGCCTTTTGAGAAGCACCGTTTCGATCGGGTTCTGTGTCAATTCTCGCTGATGTTTATTGCCAACAGGGTGGCAACAATCAAGGAAATGCTAAGGGTGTGCAAACCGGATGGGTTCGTCGTCCTGGCTATTTGGGGGCCACTGCAGCAAGGTGGCGCCTACGATATGCTGATCAAGCTGATCAATCAATACTCGGGCGCCCACGCCGCGTACAAACTCGCAACGCCCTGGGCGCTGGGCAAGCCCGGCGCAATGGATTCCTTGCTGTTGACCTCGGGCGTCAACGAATACGAATGCCACGAACGGGTCGGTCAGGCTTGTTACCCATCAATGAGAGCGTTTATTGAAACCCACCTGCGACTCGCAGGGGAGTTCGATAAACTCAATGAAGAAACTTTAAGGGAAATAATGAACGCGGCCAATAAGCAACTGTATTCATTTCTTTCACCCCGGGGACAAGTGATCACGCACCTGAATGCGAACCTATTCAGGGTTAAAGCTGCGTGAGAGTTTTTCACGATTCATTCCGCCCAACGCTAGTAATTCAATAACAAACAGCCTGACTACGGCGCCTTTCCGATTACTCCACTCGAATTCTGACAACGGTTCCACTCCGGACAGACACGATCATGTCCTTTTTTCCAGACCGTTCGTAAACCCAGTTCGACACTGTCACACTCGACTGCTGACCATTGTCTCTGACTGTTTCCTTACCGCTGAATTTTCTCAGGGGTTTGCCACATTTCTTTAGCAGGGCGTTACCCGAATCACCCGGTTTCACGATCTTCCTTCCGCATCTTAAACTGTCTGCAGCGGCAACGTTTGAAAGCAATATGAATACCGTAAGTAGAAACAACCTTTTCATGCCTGCCCCGATTCCTGATGACGTGTAGAAACATGCTAAGAGATACGCTTTCGGATTGGATATCGGCAATCGAAGCCAGGCGCCGTCAGAAAACATCGATCAAGCCCGCCGGCCGCTGCGCGGCAGTGGCTTCACACAACACGCCGCTCAGGCAAATAAAAAACCCGCCGGATGGCGGGTTTTGTATTTGGCGGAGAGGGTGGGATTTGAACCCACGAAGGGCTATTAACCCTTGCCGGTTTTCAAGACCGGTGCATTCAACCGCTCTGCCACCTCTCCAAAAACTTGTGACAAAAGTTGAGACGCGCAGACTACAGAAAAACGAACGGCTGTACCACCCCTGTCTACATGCATATGACAGATATTTGAAAGTACTTTAAGATAGGTCCTCCGCTTGGTTCGTTTTATACAATCACAAGTATTGAACTAACGGGAAAATGCCCTATCTTATGTACAATGTAACGTTAACCAAATGGAGACATAGCCAAAATCATGAATCAATCACAATACAGAACTTCGACCGCATTGCCCATGCCGGCAGTGGCAATGAACAAGGTATTACGCAATACCTATGCCCTGCTTTCGATGACACTGCTGTTTTCTGCCGTGATGGCTGGTGTGGCCATGGCGTTCAACTGGCCTTATCCGGGTCCAATCGTCGTATTGGTCGGGTATTTTGGCCTGCTGTTCCTCACCACCAAGCTTCGTAACAGCGCCGGGGGCATT
>DATCZY010000131.1:0-3179 GCA_036525655.1 Lysobacterales bacterium
CTGCCCCGCGAATCAGCTTGTGATATTTCACCCACAGTTGTTCCTCTGTTTCCACATGACCCGGGTCCTTCGGAATACATTCGACCGGACAGACTTCCACGCATTGCGGTGTATCAAAATGGCCCACGCACTCGGTGCACAGCATGGGGTTGATTTCGTAAATCTCGACACCCTGGTAGATGGCCTCGTTGGGACATTCGGGCTCGCAAACATCACAGTTGATGCATTCTGTGGTGATGGTCAAAGCCACGATCAGCTACCCACAAACCCAAATTGCTCCTTCAGCGCGATTTCGATTTCCGCACCGACAAACTGGGAGACATCACCGTTGAGACGGGCCACTTCGCGCACCAGCGTAGAGGAAATGAATCCATACTGTTCATCCGGTGTCAGGAACATGGTTTCCACTTCCGCGCACAGGTTGCGATTCATGCTGGCCAACTGGAATTCGTATTCGAAATCTGAAACCGCGCGAAGACCGCGCACGATGACGCCGGCACCGTTTTGCTGCACAAAATCGACCAGCAGATTTCTAAATCCGACAATTGAAATGTTTTCCAGCGCACACAACTGGCTTTCTGCCAGTTCTATACGCTTTTTAAGACTGAAAAACGGGGTTTTGTGCGGACTCTCGGCAATCGCCACGATCACATGTTCAAATACCCGCGCGGCACGGGTCACCAGATCAGTATGACCATGGGTTATCGGGTCAAATGTGCCGGGGTAAACCGCCAGGCGAGGGTTTTTTTTCAACTGCTTTCCCGCTAAATCTTAAAGGACAGCTATTCTACCCCTGTTGAGGTGCGGGATTAAACCAAAGCGCAGATAAAAAGAGACCGGCGGGAGGCCGGCCTTAAAGCAGGGACAGAAAACAGGCGGGCGTGCAGCCTGTTCTCACTATTCAGACCCACCTTCGGGGAGATTTCTTTCGTCTTCCATGCTTTGCCTGCGAAAAAGCTGCATTCGAACCTCTCCAAGCTCCTGGTCGCGCCACACTCTCCAACCCGGGAGCGGAGCAACGGGTTTCTTTGCAGGCGACTCTACGTAAACAAACCCGCCACGTCGCACGCAACCGGTTTTATCCAATCGCTCGAGTACAAGCCCAGCGAGATTGCTGTCAAACGGCGGGTCGACGAATACGATATCGAAACTTTCGGGCTTGAAATCTTCGATGAGGGACATCGCCCCGCCGCTATGCAAGTTGACCTGCATGGCCTGAAGTTGCTCGATGCCCTGACGCAGAACCTGCTGCGCATGCGGGTGTTTTTCTATCATCAACACGGACGCCGCGCCGCGTGATGCAGCTTCGAAACCCAGCGCGCCGGTACCGGCAAACAGGTCGGCGCAATCCGCGGCCAGCACCCAGGGCTGCAGCCAGTTAAACAGGGTTTCACGGCACCGGTCACCGCTCGGGCGTAAACCCGGCACGTCGGCCACCGTCAGGCGCCGCCCGCGCCAATCACCCCCAATTATCCTTACGCTATTGTTTTTTCCAGATTTGCTCATATGTAAAGAGCCTCTGTTCAGCCTGTTATTGCGCCACCAAACTGCTAGCATATCGCTTTTAACGTCAGGGGTTAATCCTAATCTCATGTTTCGAATATTTAAAAAGAAGAACAAACAACCCGGCGAATTACTGGATGTACAGCTTCGTCCGGTCGAACAATCCGGTGTTGACCCGCTGGAAAAGCTGCTCGGGGACTCCCGCAGCACCATCGGCAAACGGCTCAAGGCCCTGGTCAGCGGCCACAGCGAAATCAACGAAGACCTGCTCGATGAGCTCGAGACAACCCTGCTCACGGCCGATGTTGGCGTCAAGGCCAGCCTCGGTATCATGGAGAATCTGCGCACCGCGATACGCAATGACGCGATCAGGGGGCCGCAGTCCCTGTTGCCGGCGGTACAGGCGGAACTCTACGAACTGATCGAGCCGTGTGAACAATTCCTCGCCATCGACACGAGCCGCAAACCCTTTGTGATCCTGATGGTCGGCATCAACGGCGCCGGAAAGACCACCACCATCGGCAAACTGGCGCAACGTTTCAAAGAAGAGGGCCTGTCGGTGATGCTGGCCGCCGGCGACACCTTCCGCGCCGCCGCCGTCGAGCAGCTCAAATCGTGGGGCGCGCGTAACGACGTACCGGTCATCGCACAGGGCACCGGGGCCGATGCCGCTGCGGTCATCTTCGATGCCATGCAGTCGGCCAAGGCTCGTGGCATCGATGTTTTGATCGCGGATACTGCAGGGCGCCTGCATACGCAGTCCAACCTGATGGACGAGCTCAAAAAAATCCGCCGTGTCATCGGCCGAGTTGACGAAAGCGCACCTCACGAGGTCATGCTGGTGGTCGATGCAGGCACCGGCGCCAACGCCCTGAACCAGGCCCGGCATTTCAACGAGGCGGTCAATGTCACCGGTATCACCATCACCAAGCTGGACGGCACCGCCCGCGGCGGCATGCTGTTTGCCATCGCCAGTGAACTGGGTATCCCGATTCGTTACATCGGTGTAGGGGAGGCTGCAAAGGACCTCCGCCCATTTGACGCCGGCACCTTCATCAACGCCATCCTGCCGCTGGACTAGGGAGCGAGTTGAGTTTTTCGGAACAACTGCTTGGCTGGTGGGACAAGCACGGCCGCAAAGACCTGCCCTGGCAGCATCCGCGCACCGCTTACCACGTCTGGGTCGCGGAAATCATGTTGCAGCAAACCCAGGTCAAAACCGTTATTCCGTACTTTGATCGGTTTATCGAACGCTTCCCCGATATCCAGAGTCTGGCCGCCGTTTCCACCGACGAGGTATTGGCTCATTGGTCGGGGCTCGGTTATTACGCCCGTGCCCGTAACCTGCTGAAGACTGCCAAAATCTGCATGGAAACCCACGCCGGCCAACTGCCGCCCACCCCGCAAGAACTGGGGGCCCTGCCGGGCATCGGCGAAAGCACCGCAAATGCCATCTATTCACAGGCCAATGACAAACCAGCCGTGATACTCGACGGCAATGTCAAACGGGTCCTTGCGCGCTATTTTGCGATAGCAGGCTGGCCGGGCAAGAGCACCATCCACAAGCAGATGTGGAAAACCGCGGAACAACTGCTGCCCGCAAAACGCGGGGCGGACTACACCCAGGCCATCATGGATCTCGGCGCAACACTGTGCACGCGAACCAAACCTGATTG
>DATCZY010000132.1:0-2737 GCA_036525655.1 Lysobacterales bacterium
GGGCCCGGAAGTTGGCTGATGCGCCGTCCTCAAAATTGAACTTGCGCAGACAGCAGCCTGCCCGGCGTAACTGTTTAAACGTCGAGCAGCGTCAGGTTTTCGATTTTGCTGATGCCGAGTCCGGGCTTATCGGTGATCCTGATTTCCGAGTTGTTGAACTCCACGCCACTGGTGACCGGGTCGAATTTGCTCAAAAAGGGCGTATCCAGGTCGACCTTGGTGATGACCGACGACTTGGCGACCGCGATGTGGGCTGCTGCGGCAACACCGATGCTCGATTCGAGCATGCAGCCGATCATGCAGTTGACACCATAGACGCCGGCGATGTCGGCGATCTTGATCGCGTTGGAGATACCACCGGTTTTCATCAGCTTGATATTGATGATATCGGCGGCGCGGCTTCTGATTAGTTCGATGGCTTCCCTGGGCCCGAATGAGCTTTCATCGGCCATCACCGGTGTGTGGATGCGTTCGTTGACATATTTCATGCCCTCGATGTCGTCACCCCTGACCGGTTGCTCGAGCAGTTCGAGGTGCACGCCGCTGTCCTCGAGCGCACGCAATACGTAGACGGCCTGTTTTGGCGTCCAGCCCTGGTTGGCGTCGAGCCTGATCAGGGCACGCTCGTTGACCGCGGCGTAGATGGCCTTGATGCGTTCGATGTCGAGGGCAGGGTCCTTGCCGACCTTGACCTTTAATGTTTCAAAACCGAGGTCGATCGCGGCCAGTGTGTCCTCGACCATCTTGTCGATATAATCCACGCTGATGGTGATATCGGTCGAGATGACGTTGTCCCCGCCACCGAGCAACTTGTACAGTGGTGCGTTATAGAGCTGGCCATAAAGATCGTAGATGGCGATTTCAAGCGCCGCCTTGGCGCTGAAGTTTCTGACGATCGAGTGCTGCACGATGTTTGTCAGGTTGTTCAGGTCAGCGATCTCCCGGCCAATCAATGCCGGGGAGATAACCTTGCGGATGGCCTCGATGATGGAGCCATGCGTATCCCCGGTGATGACCGCGGTTGCCGGCGCGCTGCCGTAACCGGTGTTGCCGGTATCCGTTTCGATGATGACCACCACGTCCTCGATCTCCTTGACGGTTCGCATGGCGGTTTTGAAGGGGGTTTTCAACGGCACGTTCAGCATACCGAAGCGGATACTTCGAATTTTCATGTTATGGCTACCATCGTCTAATTATTAAGTGCCGCAAACTCTCTTGTCGGTGCCCATCATGTTTATAAAACGTAACGGGCAGGGCGGTTGTATTCATGACCCAGGAATAAATTATTCTAAGTCCGTGGGCAGATTAGCACAATAAACACTGCCATCGTGAGTGACAGCGTCAGGTTTGAATTATTAATTCGTCGCGCCCCGTGCTTAGGCGCCGCCGGGTGGCAGCTGTTCAAGCTTTTCGGGACGGTATTTTTCCAATAGCGCATATAGAACAGCGATGGTTTCATCGGTGAACTCGCTGTTGACCTGCCACGGCAGGAAGTGCATCTGGAAAGCGCGCACCACGTTGCGCGATTGCTGGTCATGTTCACCGCTCAGTTCGATCTCATAGCCATAGTCGTGCAGTGCCGTTTGCAGCGTCAGCACCGATGGCTGCTCCAGCCTGAAGAGTTCCCAGTACTTGAACACGGTATCGTCGTCGTACCACGCGCCAAACCCCAGTTGGTAAAGGCGTTGCCATGGGAAGCGCGGGCCGGGATCAATTTTTCTCTGGGGCGCGATATCCGAGTGTCCAACGATATCAGTGGGTTTGACTTCCGTATGCCTTAACGTGATGTCTTTGAGCAGATCGATCAGCATCGCCATCTGCGTTTCGGCGAAATCGGGGTAAAAACAGATTCTTGCGGTTTCCTGGCCGGCCTGTTCCGGCGGCAAGGGTTGCTCCGACTTGCGGCAGTAGGTCTGGTTGACCAGTTCGATACCGATCGACATATCATTGAGCGCGGTTTTGCCGGCCCAGTAACTGGTACCGGCGTGCCAGGCGCGGCCTTCTTCACGCACCAGTTGGTAAAGCTTCAGGTCCTTGCCGGTGTAGCTGCTGTCCGACGGCTCCGGTATTAAATAGTGCGAGCTGACCGGGTTGGAGGAATCCTGGGTCAGGATATCGAACGAACCCTGGAAATTGCCGCTGGTGTGGTGGATGACAATGATCCTGACGCGGGTATCCTGATTAGCCGATTCCACCACGACCTTGTTGCTCGTGGCGCATCCGCTGAGCAACGCAAAACAGAGCAGAACCGGGCCGATTATCAGCTGTGGGGTGTTGCGGAGCTGTGCCGGGTAGGGAACGCGCTTGGTTATTTCAGTCATTGGTTTTCCATCGATATGCAAAGTATGGCCGGTCAGGCGTTGCATTTACCAGTCAGTTCAGGCGACCCATGCTTTCATGGGCGGGAAAAAAATAGCACAAAGGAATAAATAATTCTTTACTTTCTCGTTGGTAGTGATATTTTAGCTTCAAAGCAATAACAATTTCTTAACTTAATCATCCGACCGGGGATTACATCATGACAAGAAAATCAGCGTTGAGAAGATCGGGCTGTAACCAGTTCAAAACGGTTTGGTTACTAACTTTGGTAGCCATTATGACCGCTTTATTCAGTACATCACTGCTAGCGCAGCAATCAGGTGATATCGGAGGCCGTGTCACCAACGCGGCTGATGGGTCGCCGATCGCTGATGTCAGTATCGAAGCCACCAGCCCGAACCTTCCAGGTGTCCGTACT
>DATCZY010000133.1:0-13986 GCA_036525655.1 Lysobacterales bacterium
CCTGTATTTATTCGCTTTCAGAAAGCGTAACCAGTACCGGGGCTGACGGCCTGTATCAAGGAACCTGGTTCGGCGCCAGGGGTTGCTCCGGCGTCGTCTCGATTTCCAGCAACTTAGCGGGTTTCGCGATAAAGAATTGCCGGTAGAGGAAGTTGATACGCGTCAACGCATAAACCAGGCTAACCGGTAATGAACCATGCCGGCGCACGGCTTCGGGTTGCTTTGACCAGACCTCCCGAAAACTGTTCACGCGTTCGCGGGCAATCCTGCTCACGGAGGTCAGTGGCATATTATCTTCCCTGAAGCGTCGTATGGTACGTTGTTCAAGCAAACCCGCATCGCCCGCAATGGCCATCAGAATGGAGTCTTCGTTATATAGTGACTCCGGATAAAACAGCAGCATCTGCATACGTAACAGGGCCTTGGCAGTCGAAACCTCCGACATCTCATCGTACAGGGACACATCATTGCCCTTTGGGTTGCGGTAATTTGGTAACAATATCCGTTGATATATCTCCGTCTGTTCAGCCTGGTACAAGGCCTGCAGATGCTGGTTCAGACGGGTCATGATTTCCGCTGCAACAGGAAGCTCCAGTGGTGTAACGCCGATACCGGTAACGAACCAGTCACGCCATTCTGCACCACGGTCCCAGTTGCTTTGCAGCAGCCGGGATGGGAGTTTTCTGGATGCGGCAAGATAAGTGAGCCGGTTGGGTACGATACCGCCCCGGTCTTCCCGCAACGGCGTGACCATGCGGCTTCCCACCCACTCGACCGGGCAACTGTCATTTAAAACCTCATCGGAGGCCTGCGCAAACAGGTAGTGGTTTTCCTCCGGACTGGTAAAACGGAACCCGAAAATGTCAGTGGTTTCATCGTTTTCTACAAAACGGCCCACCAGGTCAAAACCCAGGTGTCCAAAATAATTGGCAACGTTTTCATCGTCCGCCCGCACCAGTTCCGAACGGCGCTGCACCCACTCCATGTTGCGGTAGCAGATCTCGATATGTCCCATGCCCGTTTGTTCCGCCACCAGGTATTCGTTTGGGAACAGACCTATCAATGCCCGGGTCACGCTGAGATTACCTGACATTTCACAGACCTCCCGCGCGTCGCACGGTGCGATGACGAAATCATCCGGCCGGTAGGCGGTATTCTGTGATGCATCCTGATCAAGCGCGACGTCGGCGCCGGGTTTCAGACGCTGGTCGCGAAAATCCTTCTCGGCATTCCGGATCCCGGAATCGAGCTCCCGTAAAGCGATTTCATAGTCGATCATGGTGCGGCTGATCAGGTCATTGAAACCTGTTCCGAAGGCGGCCAGGCATTCTGTCTGTTCCGCCATCGCCTGGGTGATTTCCTCACCGATATTGCGCATCTTTGCAATGCGGTTCTCGTTCTCCCTCGTTTCAAAATACTCCGGAGAATTTTCGGCAAGCCAACTCATGATATTGGCAAGCACCGACCACTCCAACGGATTGGGGAGTACGTTCGCGGGCGGCAGGCAATCGGTGGTAAAGCGTTCGTCGAGGTAGCCTATGGCATAGTTGATCCTTTGCCAGGGGGCGACATTGAGTTCACGCCTCAGGGTGTCAGCGGTAAACGGTCCATTGATGTCGCCGGATAATTCAGTCACGCGGGTTTCACCGTCGGCCAGTTGCAACAGCTCTTCCATGCAGGTATCGAACTCGCGGCGTGTCAGCGTTGAAGCGCCATTCTCATCAACGCTGGTGGCCTTGCTGATGCAGTCATTGGTCTCGGTGGCAATCTTTGCGCGCACCGGCATATCAAAATAATAGGCCATATCCGGGACCAGCAGCGCCATCTGTGCGACTGCGTCCGCCAATACCAACCGTGAAGCCCGAATGTCCGCTGCGTAAGCATCGGGTTCACCCGTTGATTCATCTGCGGCGGAACCATCTGCTGCAATTTCCCCGTCGGATGTTTCACCGGCGGATTCAATGGCAGGGAAACCGGCAATGGTCACCAGCACGTCATAAGTTGCTGTCAACGCAGCATTCAAATGCGGATCGACCGAGGCGAAGTCACGCGCATAATGTGCGGATATGCCAGGCAGTTCACTTACCAGCCAGTCAACCAGTGAGAATGCTTCCTGCTGGGTTTCCGGCGGTTCGAGCTGTCTGAAAGTCACGGCAAGCAAGCCCTGTACAAATTCAAAATAACGGCCCTCATGCAGACCGTCGATAAGGCTGACCAGGTACAATGAATCCTTCGCCCGATTCCGCGCCCGGATATTTTCATCCCCGGTCAATGCGGACAGTTCATTGAGTATTGAATAACGAAGCCGCATCAGGCCTTTGCTGTCGGGAGGGCGCGCTTCGACCGCGCTCAGTACGATGTCTGACATGGCTTGCGGGATATTAACCACCGTTGCTGGCAGGCTCACCGACGCCGTATCATCCGCTACTGGTGGTGCCTGAAAGTCCGTAAACCATGTTGTCTCGACCGTTTTCCATGCCGCATCAGGTGCACCCTCAACCTCTGTCAAATGCAGAAACGCACCCCAGCGGGTGAAAACATCGGCCTCGACTTCGAGCAGCAGGTTTGGCAGATTGACCAGGGCCAGAGACAATCCGGCGCGCTGAAAGACCTGGTGGAACAGAGCCTCTTCGGGCATGTGACCGGGAAGCAATAGCGGTGCTTTTTGAAGGTCGTAAGGCTGAATTTCATCAAATAACAACCAGGCCGCCGGGTCAAGTATCGAACTGTGTGGTTGTACCCAGCCATAACGGTCAACCAGTGTTTGCAACCAGGCGCGATCATCAATAAAACTCTGCGCCAGAGCAATCTGATCCACCTCCGTGCCAGCCGTAAGCCCCGCTTCGGTGCGACTGACGATATGAGCGGCCGCCGCCAGGTTCAACAACGCGTTTTCGCGTAATCCGGGGGTTACCAGTGCCATAGCCATTTGCTGGCTGTCAGGCAGCGAAACCGTAACCGCTTCGATTTCTTCCGCCGCTACTTGCTCAACAAGTAGTGCTTGTTGACCAGCCTGCTCACCCTGCTCCCCGGTCTGCGCCAGCAACAACGGGGATGAAAGGACAAACAGCAAGCAAAGCAGTACTTGCAGCACGCCAGCGTACTCGTTGTTGTGCCGGTGGTTTGCACCTGTCTTATCCTGTCGAGTCAGAATAATCATAGCGGTTTATCCTTAACAAAGGCTTGAAAGTACGACTTGCAGGCTATACTACCTGTTGCAATGCGACAGCGGCAATTAATTCGGTCGGACAATGATAATGAAAAAACTGCTAATAGTTACCACCGGCGGCACCATCGACAAAATCTACTTTGACGACATGAGTGATTACCAGATCGGCGAACCCATGATCGGCCAGATTCTTGACCAGTTACAGGTAGGGTTTGAATTTGAAGTCAAACAGTTGATGCGCAAGGACAGCCTGCATGTCACCGACGAGGACCGGCTTAAAATAAGGGCGGAGATCGCCAACAGTGAAGCGAGCCATGTCCTGATTACGCACGGCACCGATAGCATGGTCAAAACAGCCCTGATACTGGCCGATATCCCGGATAAAACCATCGTTTTGACCGGTGCCCTGAACCCTGCGCGGTTCCGCGATTCCGATGCAGTTTTCAATATCGGTTGTGCGGTTGGCGCGTTACAGGCCCTGCCGCCGGGTGTATGGATCGCCATGAACGGCTGTATCTGGGACCCGCAAACAGTACAAAAAAACCGGCAAAAAAATCGCTTCGAAAGCAAACCACTTACGGAATAAAGACATGCCAAAAGCAAGTGATCTGAAGAAAGGTTCGGTCGTTGAACTCGATGGTGAAGTTTATATTGCACGCCAGATTGATAAGCGCAATCCCTCCGCCCGCGGTGCATCCACTCTGTACAAGGTGCGTTTCTTCAATGTCCGGAATGGACAAAAGCTGGAACAGACTTTAAAGGGTGACGATTATGTCAAGGACGGTGACCTGGTCAGGCGTTCGGTTCAATTCTCCTACCGGGAGGATGACACCGTGTATTTCATGGACACGGAAAATTACAGCCAGTACGTACTGAGCGCCGAGGTCCTCGAAGAACAGTCGCACTACATGACCGAAGACCTGGAAGGCATGATCGCGCTACTGGTCGATGGCCAGGTCGTCGACATCGAAATACCACAGACCGTGGAACTGGAAATTACCGATACGGCCCCTGGAATCAAAGGCGCCAGCGCCAGCGCACGCACCAAACCGGCAACCCTTTCCACCGGTCTGGAAATCCAGGTTCCCGAATACCTTGAAAGCGGTGAACGCATCAAGGTCAATACGACCAACGGGAAGTTCGTTTCACGCGCCTGAAAAGACCGGGGAATAGCTAGATATACTGTTTTACGGCATGGATCAACAGGCCGACCAGGCCACCTACCAGGGTGCCGTTGATACGTATGAATTGCAAATCGCGGCCAATCGCAAGTTCGACCCTGCGACTGGTATCCATGCCATCCCAGGATCTCACCGTATCACTGATCAGGCTGGCGATCTGGGCGCTGTTTCGTCCAACCACGAGTGTGATCGAATCGACCAGCCAGGCATTGACCCAGGCTTGCATATCCGCGTCCCTGTCCAGTTCCTCGGCTACACCCACCAGCCACTGACCGACTTGCTGGCGGATGACCGAATCAGGTTTCCCGGTATCCGTCTCGATTTTATCGGCGAGTTCGCGCCATAACCCGTACAGGTAATCCTGCAGTTCGTCATTCGCCAGTAATTGCTGTTTGATTTCGTCGCCCAGGCGCTGGTGCTCCGGGTTATTCTTCAATTCGTGAGCCAGGTTTTGCACCCATTGGTTAAATTTTTCACGTAGCGGGTGATCCTGATCCAGGGCCATTTCGAACAACTGGTGCTCGATGCGTTCGAGCATTTTCGTCAGGATGCGGTCGTCGACAAATCCCGGCAGCCACCACGGGCTTTCCTGTTGAACTTTGGCGCGGATGGCATCGCGGTTGTCGTGTACGACCACGATGGCATAACGCAACACCTGGGTTAGTATCTGCTGGTGTCTTTGTCCGCGCACCAGCCAGTTCAACGTACTTCCAAGCAAGGGTGCAAGGCTCACATTGGCCAGCTGTTTACTCGACAATCTCGACAGAAACCGGCGCACGCGCTTTTCGTGCAGGGCGCCAAGCGCCCAGCGCAGCACAGATGTCGTGAGGTTGCCGACACTGTCGCGACCCTTCTCACTTTTAAGCCAGTTGACTACAAAAGCCGCCAGGTTGGTGTGTTGCAGCTTTTTGCGCACGACTTCCGGTTCGAGAAAGTGATCGGCGACAAACCGCGACATGCTCTCGCCAATATCGTCCTTCCGATTGGGGATGATGGCGGTGTGTGGAATGGGCAAACCCAGCGGATGACGAAACAACGCCACAACCGCAAACCAGTCCGCCAGCGCGCCGACCATGCCGGCCTCGGCAAACGCATGCAGCCAGGCTGCCCAGGAAAGCGGGGAATGCAGCGTCACAGCGAACAGCAAAGCCATCAAACACAACAAAAGCAAGGGAATCCGCTTCATGCGGCGCAGTTGCAACGCCTTGTCAGTTTCTGTGGATATTGCCGTGGGTTCCACTATTGCTTGTTTATCTTTGACGACGGAATATCTCCGTAGTTTATCCGCTCACGGCCTGATCGCCTGCAGGTACCAGGTCATGAATTTCCAGGTGTATTCTTCCATTGTCGAATAGGGACCCGGCTCGTAAAAACGTGATTTCACGCCCGCTGCGTTGTTCTCGATGATACGTTTGTCCGCCTGCGTGGTGATATCCCACAGCCAGGTCAGGCGGTCCTTGTCGTAGTCCTTGCCTTCCTCGGCATCAGCATTGACCAGCCAAGTGATATCGCACTCGGATTCATCCAGTGAAACCGGTGTAAAGCGGTAGATCACGATATAGTCGCAATAGGCCAGCGCATAAGTGGCCGGGCCGACCTGGAAGTCCGTGGTGCCGCCGTCGTAATCCTTGACCTCGCCCATCAGCGGCGCCACCGGTTTGCCGTCTTCACTGCCGGTAACGTGGCCACGCCACATCGGGTAACGCTCAAAGGCATAACCGGTGCCAAAGCCCGGTTCATCGAGGTAAATCCGGCTCAGGACCTTCTCGCTCAGACCGCACGCCGCCGCCCGGGCCATGATCTCCTGCATTTCCTTCGAGGCGCGGGCGCCGGGTTTGGCCAGGGCATGTCCACGGGTATATTCCGGATGTGAAGGCGCGCAGTGGTAGCACTCGGTGTAGTTTTCGACCGAGAGCTTCCAGTTGGCCTTGATGGAATAGGTTTGCCGGCGGGCTACTTTTGCCCGGTCGATCCGGTAAGGACGCAGGCACGGGCCCAGGTCTTCGCAAACCGGCTCGAATGATGCGGGCTGTTCGGCAAAGTTGATGAAGATCATACCTTCCAGAATCCCGGTATGAATTTTCCTGAGCTTGATGTCCGTTTTATCGAAATCATCGGGCATATGCGCGGCCGAGTGGAGCCGGCCATCGAGGTCATAACTCCAGCCGTGATAACGGCAAACGAGCTTTCTCGAGCAACCCCGGTCTTCGATACAGATTTTTGAGCCGCGATGCCGGCAGACATTCAGCAGTGCGCTGACCTGCTCGTCTTCGCTGCGCACGATGATGACCGACTCACCCGCCATCTCGAACA
This sequence comes from Lysobacterales bacterium, assembly GCA_036525655.1. GTDB lineage: Bacteria > Pseudomonadota > Gammaproteobacteria > Xanthomonadales > SZUA-36 > SZUA-36. The sequence goes on from DATCZY010000133.1 coordinate 6,664, forward strand.
GGAACCAGTCACCGACCGCAGGAATCTCACTCAGGTGCCCGGCGTATATCCAGCTTTTCAGGAAGACCTGTTCGACATCGCGCTGGTAGATGTCATTATCGGTATAAAACGCCTGGTTCAGTGAAGTCCTGTCCGGCTGATTTTCAATTAACGCTGTAAGTGCCTTATCGTCCATTTTTACCCCGGAAAATGCCGCGGAAAAACACCCCGCAGATAGGACAGACTGATTTCCCGTGCCTGTTCCGCGGACATTTCAGCCGGGCTTATTAATATATCCAACCACAAACCGCCATTCATCGCCAGCAGACCGGTGGCGACGTGGTGGGCCTGAACCCTGTAATTGCCCTGTTTGATGATGTCTTCACACAAACCGGTCAACAACTGCTTATACTCCCGGCTACTCTCCGCACAAATCTTGCGGTAGGTCAGACGTGAACGACTCTCACCCCAGAATGCAAACCAGACCGCGAGTTTGTTGCGCTGGCAAATACGCTTGTCAAAATCAACGGCGGCCAGTGCCGCCAGTTTCTCAGCCGCCGAATCGCCGCTGGTGCGCATGGCTTTGTACCACGCGCTGCGGTATTCGTCCACGATGTAACTCAATGTTTCTTCCAGCAAGCGTTCCTTGCTTTGGAAATGCAGGTTGATAATACCCTGGCTGAGGCCGGCTTCCCCGGCAACGGTCGCTATGGTGGTCACCGACAGTCCATTCTTGGCAATCGAACGGATGGTCGCCTTGATCAGCTGGTCCTGGCGTTCCTCTCTGGGCGCAGTGCGCCGTCTTGTCCGGGGCTTTTTTAAAGTCTCACTCAAACCGGGTCCCTGTTATGAATTCGCATCGATTCGCTGGCTTTACAGTCAGCATAATTCCTTTTAAAAGGTTTTTCAATGAATGAATACCCATTCATTTGGTATGGACAGAAGGGCCCGGATATGCGAATCTATGCCAAGTTCATTGTGCCTCGAAAACACCTGATTGGCACTGACATTCCGGGAGACCGAACGCTTGAAAAAATATGATGCCATCGTGATTGGTGCAGGACATAACGGCCTGACCAACGCCGCATACCTGGCCAAGGCCGGACTGGATGTCCTGGTGGTCGAAAAGAACACCTTCATTGGCGGCGCCACGGTCAGCCTGAAATTACACGAGGACTGGATCTATTCCAATTGCTCCTACGTCAGCAGCCTGTTGCGGCCCGAGGTATACCGCAGCATGAACCTGGCCAAGTACGGTCTGCAAATCGTGCCCTACGGCGGCAGCGCCACGATGTCCCCGGACGGCGAGTACCTGGCCTCGTATGTCGATCCGGACGTGTCGCGCAGGGAAATGGCCCGGATCAGCCCGCGCGATGCCGATGCCAAGGTCCGTTATGACCGCGACATCATGCGCCAGGCGCGGTTCATACGGCAGTTCCTGCTGCGCACTGCCCCGGATCCCGCATCGTTCAAACCGCGGGACCTGATGGAAATGCTTCGCATGGGTAAAACCCTGTCGAAGATGGGCGAGGATGTCATCTACGACATGATGCGTATGTACACGATGAGTATCGTGGATTACCTGGATGGCTATTTTGAACACCCGTTGATCAGGGCTGACAAGGCAAGCCACGGTATCATCGGTTCCGCCATGGGCGTGATGTCACCCGGTACCGCCTACGTGCTGCTGCATCACGCCATGGGCGATGTCGATGGCAACATCGGTGCGTGGGGTTTTGCGCGCGGCGGCATGGGGGCCATCTCCAAGGCGATGGCCGACTGTTTCGAAGACCACGGCGGTGAAATTTTGGCCGGTTCCGGCGTACAGCAGATCCTAGTCAAAAACGGCAAGGTGACCGGTGTTGCGCTGGAAAACGGCAATGAATATCACGCCGATGTGGTTGTTTCAAACATGACCCTGCCGCGGACATTCCTGGAGTGCATGGATGCGAAAGACCTCGAACCGGAATTTATCCGCAAGGTGAAGAATTTCAAAATTCGCGGTTCTTCAGGCAAACTCAATATTGCGCTCGACGGTCTGCCGCAATTTACCGCGCTCGAAGGCAACCCCGAACTCATCAAAGGCGATCTGCACCTGGTGGATAGCGTTGAACGCCTTGAGCGTGCCTACGATGACTGGAAGGATGGTATCTGGTCGCAGGATCCTTATGTCGACATCCTCATACCGTCTCTCACCGACCCGACCATGGCGCCGCCGGGCAAGCACTTCATGTCGGTATTCGTGCAATACGTGCCGCCCAAGGTGAAGGGTGAAAACTGGACCGCCGATCTGCGCGACCAGTTCGGGCAAACCGTGATCAACAAGATCGAGACCTACGCGCCCGGTTTCAAAAACCTGATACGGCACGTTGAAATACGCACACCACGCGAACTCGAAGACGAGGTCGGCTTGACCGAGGGCAATATCTTCCTCGGCGAACTGACCATGGATCAATTGCTCTTCAACCGCCCGATACCCGGATACGCCCAGTATCGCGGACCGGCAAAAGGTCTGTATATGTGCAGTTCTTCAAACCACCCCGGAGGCGGCGTAATGGCAGCCCCGGGAGCCAATGCGGCACGCGAAATCCTGCGTGATCTGCGCAGACCCAACACCGTGCCGGAGGGCTGGCTCGATGACTAACAACAAAGAACAGGTCCTTATTATCGGCGCCGGGCACAATGGCCTGGTGTGCGCCGCGTACCTCGCCAAAGCCGGTAAAACGGTCACCGTTCTGGAAGCTTCAGGACGGGTCGGCGGGGCGGCGGTGACACGCGAATTTGCGCCGGACTTCAAAGTCTCGGCCGGCGCACACCTGCTCTACCTGCTGGATAAAAACGTGCGCAGGGAACTATCTCTCGATGCAGCCAGCCTGTCCTATTCACAACAGGACATGAGAACCACAGCATTGTCCGAAGACGGCAACCACCTGTCGATTGCGGGTGACTCGTTACAAGGCACGAATATCAGCGACAAAGACCGGCAGGCCATGAAGGAATACCGGCGCTTTATGAGCCGCTTTGCCGGCATCATCAACCGCCTGAATAACCGCATTCCACCGAGGATCGGAACCCGCGACCGCAGCGACTGGATGGGCCTGGCCAAGACCGCCCTGAACATCCGTTTGCTGGGCAAGAAAGACATGCGTGAATTCCTGCGTATTGCCGGTATCAATATTTACGATATCCTGCAGGAGAACTTCGACAATCCGCTGCTCAAAGGCGCATTGAGCATGGACGGCGTGCTGGGCACCAATCTCGGGCCCCGCTCCAACAACAGCGTGTTCTGCGCCTTGCATCGTCTCAGCGGCCTGCAGGGCACGGCCATGCCGAAAGGCGGTATGGGTGCAGTGAGCGCAGCGCTGGCAGATGTTGCGCGTAAACAGGGCGCTTTAATTCGCACATCCGCCGCCGTCTCGCGCATCCTGATGGACGGGGATCGTATTGCCGGTGTCGAACTCGAGGGTGGTGAACAGATATCCTCGGGCACGGTGATATCCAGTGCCGATCCCAAAACGACCTTCCTTGGATTGCTGGGCGCCCGCAACCTGGAGGCCGGCTTTGTACACAAGGTCCAGAATATCCGTACGCGCGGCAACGTCGCCAAATTGCATCTTGCGTTGGACGGCGCACCCGAATTTAAAGGCTTGAATCATGACCAGTTGGGCGACCGCCTGTTGATCGCACCGGACATGGAGTACGTGGAACGCGCTTTCAACCATTCAAAATACGGCGAGTACTCGGTCAAGCCGGTGGCGGAAATCACCCTGCCGAGCCTGCATGACGACAGCCTGGCAGCGCCGGGCAGACACGTGCTCTCGGCGGTGGTGCAATATGCGCCCTATCAACTGAAGGCGGGCTGGTCAGGGGAAAAAGCCGCCTTCACCGACCAGCTCATCGATCTGCTTGCAGCTTATGCACCGGGCATCCGTGCGCAGATTTTGCACAGTGAACTATTGACGCCCGTGGATATCGAGTCCGAATTCCGCATCAACGGCGGTCATTGGCATCATGCTGAACTTGCCCTTGACCAGTTCCTGATGCTGCGGCCTGTACCGCATGCCGCGCAGTACGCGAGCCCGGTTGACGGTCTCTTCCTGTGCGGTGCGGGCAGTCATCCCGGCGGTGGTGTGATGGGCAGTGCCGGTCGCAATGCAGCGCACGCGGTACTGGGTAAGAAAATTGTCGAGGATGAAACCCCATGAGCCAGGCAAGCCCGAACCAAAAAGCGCAGGCGATCGATTTTTCGACCAAGGCGCACTATCTCACCAAGGCTTTTCGAAGCCCGTTCTACTCGCGCCAGGAACCGCTCAATGACCTGAAGGAATGGGGGCGCTGGGCGGACTACCTGTCGCCGCACGCCTATACCTGTTCCGCCATGGAGTATTTTGCCTGCCGCAATGCCTGCACGGTCTTTGACCTCACCCCCATGAGCAAATACCGCATCAGCGGCAAAGACGCCCTGCCCTACCTGAACCGCCTGGTGACACGCGATATCAGCAGGATCAAACCGGGCCGGGTCGGCTATAGTGTCTGGTGCGCCGATGATGGACAGGTGATCGATGACGGCACCGTATTCCACCTCGGCGAGAACGATTACAGGCTGTGTTCGCAGGAGCGTCACCTCGATTGGCTTTTGACCAACACGATTGGCTTCGACGTACGGGTAACGGATGAAACACACGGCGTTGCTGCGCTTGCACTGCAGGGGCCGACGAGTTGCGCCACCCTCAAAAAAATGGGGCTGGAGGGTATCGAAAACATGAAGCCTTTCGATATCGGGCAATTTCCCTTTGAAGACACCCAACTGACCGTATCCCGGACCGGCTTTACCGGCGACCTGGGTTATGAACTCTGGATCAATCCGGCCAATGCCGAGGCACTGTGGGACCGCTTGTTTGCAGCTGGCGAATTACACGGCATCAAGGCCATGGGTGATGAAGCATTACAAATGCTGCGCGTCGAAGCGGGTTTCATTCAGGCCCGCCACGAATTTATGCCAGCGCATACCACCGTGCGCACCGGCCATACCCGGTCACCGTTTGAACTCGGTCTCGGCTGGCTGGTCGATTTCAAAAAGCCCGTGTTCAACGGCCGCAAGGCGTTGCTGGCTCAGAAGAAACAAGGCCACCGTTATAACCTGGTCAAGCTGGATATCGATGGCAACAAACCCGCGCGTGATTCCTACGTATTCACCACCAACAAGAAGCTGGTCGGTACGGTCACCTCCGCAACCTGGTCACCCTCGGCCAAGGCGAGCATCGCGCTGGCGACGCTGCAGGCGCCCCACGGCGAACCCGGCGAAGAGTTGTTGGTTGAAATCTACTACCAGAAAGAACTGAAATGGAGTCGCGTGATGGCGCACGCACGGGTTGTCGCCGATGTTTTCTACGATCCGCCGCGGAAGCGCCTGACGCCGCCTGCCGACTACTGATTGAGGCAGCCTGGCCGCTAAGCTGCCGGAGATGCCTGGCAGCTTAGCGATCAGTCGCAGTTCACGGGGGTTTTAGACGCCTGACCTGCAATCTCTTCAACCAGTGCCGGCAATAGATAGCCCGGCAGACGGCTGCGTAATTGTTTGTAAATCCCGCACGCTTCACGCCTCGACAAGTCAAAGTGCGCGGCGCCGTGCACCCTGTCCAGGCGATGCAGATAATACGGAGTAATGCGGCTTGCAAATAACTTGTTCGACAATTCAGCCAGTGTCTGCGCGCTATCATTGACACCCTTGAGCAGAACGGACTGATTAAAAAGCGTGTAACCCTGTTGGGCCAGTAAGGTAAACGCGGCCCGGTTGTGCGCGGATATTTCATTGGGGTGATTGATGTGGGTGACAAACACAACCTGCCCTTCGAACTGGCGTAAAGTTTCGATAAACGCCTCATTGACCCGTTCCGGCAAAACCGACAAAACTCGGCTGTGTATGCGTAATACGCGGATGTGCGGGATGCGGTTAAGGTTGCCGATCAGGTTCGCGAACCTGTTATCACTCACCATCAGCGGATCACCGCCGGAAAGGATCACCTCGTTCACTTCGGGATTGCCGGACAGGTAGGTCATTACCTGGCCGTGCATGTTGTAATCGACACCGGCCTGGGCGTAGGGAAAGTGGCGCCGGAAACAATACCTGCAATGGATCGCACAGGCTCCGGTCAGGGTCAGCAGAACCCGGCCGTGATATTTGTGAATCAGACCCGGAACCGCCATGGCCTGACGGTCCCCCACGGCATCCTCACTGTACCCGTCAATATGCCGGAACTCGAGCACATCCGGTAATACCTGAAGCAGCAACGGGTCCAGGGCATTACCTTTTTCTATCAACGACGCAAAATATCTTGTGACCCTGAGAGGAAATTCATGTTTGCCCTCGAAGCGGGTAAGGGAAGCGTCTATATCGCAAAACTCGAGCAACTCACCGAGATCCCGGAAAGACTCCGCAAGCACAAGCTTCCAATCCCGGCCGCGCAAAAGTGACGCAGCCTGGCTATTTTTCATTTATTCATGGCCTGCTTGCGCCTGGCTTCCAACCTGTTGTCGGCATCCTCTTTGTAGGCCCGCGCAGCAGCCAGCAGGACATCCGGATGTAAGCGCACCTTATAATCGGGGTTGATATAGGCAAAGTGGATCATTCCGTCCGTACCAATAATGTAAGTTGCAGGTGCCGGCAGAACGTGGTGGTTCTCACCCGAGGCTTTTTCCAGATCAATACCAAAGCCCAGGTATTTCTCATACAACGCATCATCTACGCGAAAAGCCAGGCCGAATGCCCGCGTGGCATCCAGTGAAGAATCCGAGTAAATCGTATAACCGATATCCGGCTCGTTCAGGCTGGACAGCAGCAGTTCCGGTTTATCGATACTGACAAACCAGATATCGAACCCCATGTCCTTAAGCTGTGTCTCAGCAAGGCGTAATTCGGATAAATGCAAGTTGCAGTAAGGACACCAACCACCGCGGAAGAATGTCAAAACGATGGGCTTGTCCTGCGTACCCGATTCAAATTTGAATTCCCCGTTTTCAACATCGCGCAACGTGAAATCCGGCACAATCATTCCTGCAAGGAGCGGTTGCACCTGGTCGGCGCTGGCATGGATATCCTCACGATTGTCCGCCGCCATACCCACGACTGAAAACCCGATCAATAGAAAAAATATGAGTTCAATCGCGTGCTTTTTCATAAATATCCTTGTTGTTTGGTCTGACGATAAGACCGTTGAGCCCGCCATTCTATTGCAAAAACCGCGTGTATCAGCAAAAACTTTGTATTCCGTCAACGAGAAAAGCATTGCCGGGCCTATCCTGAAGTTCGCCGCCGTTTATGCGATTCTCTTGATGCAAGTCAAT
>DATCZY010000134.1:0-3867 GCA_036525655.1 Lysobacterales bacterium
GCTCTGGCCGAGCGTGATGTAGGAAAGGCCGACATCCATTAGGGTCTGCAATTTACGCGCCACCGTAGGAACCGGTGCAAAAAACTCCAGGGCCGTTTCAACGGTCATGCCGAGTACCTCGTGGATGTTCTTGCCCTTGTAGTGAACACCGAGGGATTCGCGGTTGTAGCGTTTGCCATGACAGACGTCGCAGGGCACGTAGATGTCAGGCAGGAAATGCATTTCAACACGGATCAGTCCATCTCCCTGGCAGGCCTCGCAGCGTCCGCCCTTGACGTTAAAACTGAAACGACCGGGCTGGTACCCGCGTGCGCGTGCTTCCTGGGTGCCGGCAAATAGCTCGCGGATGGGTGTGAACAGACCGGTATACGTCGCTGGGTTGGAGCGCGGCGTACGGCCAATCGGGGACTGGTCAATATCAACCACCTTATCGAAAAGATGCAGGTTTTCGACACTTTCATAAGGTGCCGGCTGGGTGCTGGAATCGTATAATTCCTGGGCTGCCAGGCGGTGCAGGGTGTCGTTGATGAGAGTCGACTTGCCGGAGCCGGAAACCCCGGTCACACAGGTTAACAGGCCCGCAGGAATCTCCAGCGTGACATTCTTGAGGTTATTGCCGCTTGCGCCAATGAGTTTGAAGACCCGTTGCGGGTCGGCCGGTGTCCGTTTTGCCGGAATTTCGATTTCGAGTTTCCCTGACAGGTACTTTCCGGTCAGCGTTGCGTCACTGTTGACCAGGTCTTCGGGTTTTCCACTGAAAACGACCTCGCCGCCATGCACGCCGGCGCCGGGTCCCATGTCAACGACGTAGTCGGCCATGCGAATGGCCTCTTCATCATGTTCCACCACGATCACGGTATTGCCGATATCACGCAAGCGAATCAGGGTTGAAAGCAATCGTTCATTATCCCGCTGGTGCAGGCCAATGGATGGCTCGTCAAGGATATACATGACGCCGACGAGGCCCGCGCCAATCTGGCTTGCAAGACGGATACGTTGCGCTTCGCCACCTGACAAGGTGCTGGCCTTGCGGTCGAGGGTCAGGTAGTCGAGACCGACGTTGACGAGGACCTGCAGGCGCTGATGGACTTCCTTGACGATTTTTTCCGCAATCGCGCCTTTTCGTCCACCCAGGGCGAGTTCGTCAAAAAACTTCAGGCAACGCAAAATCGGCCATGCGGTGACGGTCGGCAAGTTGATATCCGCGACGAAAACGTGCCTGGCTTGCCGGTTCAAACGCTGACCCTGGCATTCGGGGCAGGGTTTCTGGGAAATGTATTTGGACAGTTCTTCGCGGACGATACTCGCATCGGTTTCACGGAAGCGCTTTTCGAGATTGGGGATAACGCCGGCAAACGGATGCCGCCGCTTCTGCGTACCGCGTTCACCAAAATAGGTGAACTCTATGATCTCATCGCCACTGCCATAGAGGATGATGTTACGATGTTTTTCGGACAGTTCCTCAAACGGCAGTTCAATGTCGAAACCATAATGCGCCGAAAGCGCCTTGATGATCTGAAAATAGTAGGCATTGCGGCGATCCCAGCCGCGGACGGCGCCACCGGCCAGGCTCACATGAGGGTTGCTGACGACACGTACAGGATCGAAAAACTGGGCCATACCGAGACCGTCGCAACTTGGGCAGGCGCCATTCGGATTGTTGAAAGAGAACATGCGTGGTTCGATTTCCTGCAGGCTGTAATCACAGTGAATGCAGGAATAACGGGAACTCATCAGCTTTTCTACAGGGACCTCGAGCTTATCGCCGGGGTCGCTGTTCTGAGCGGTTTCGGGTTCAGCAGATTCATTCGTATCGGCAGCCGTTTCCATCGGCGATAACAAGGCCAGCCCATCGGACAAGATCAGCGCAGTCTCAAATGATTCGGCCAGACGTTGTTTGAGGTCGGGCCTGACCCTGAACCTGTCGATGACAACTTCGATCGTGTGATTGCGGCGTAACTCGAGCACAGGCACTTCGTTAATGGGGTAAACAGTGCCATCGACACGGACACGGACGTACCCCTGTGCACGCAATTCGTCAAACAGTTGGGCGTGTTCACCCTTGCGGTCACGAACCACGGGCGCGAGCAGCATCATCCTGGTGCCTTCTGGAAGCGCCATCACCTGGTCAACCATCTGGCTGATGGTCTGGGCCTCGAGCGGCTGTCCGTGTTCCGGGCAGCAGGGCGTGCCCACGCGTGCCCACAACAGGCGCAGGTAGTCATAGATTTCCGTGATCGTGCCAACCGTGGAGCGTGGATTGTGCGAAGTTGATTTTTGCTCGATGGATATGGCTGGTGAGAGTCCTTCGATATGGTCGATATCCGGCTTTTCCATGACCGATAAGAACTGGCGGGCGTAGGCGGATAGTGACTCTACATACCGGCGTTGCCCTTCGGCATAAATGGTGTCAAAAGCCAACGATGACTTCCCTGAACCTGAAAGTCCGGTCACCACAATTAACTTGTCCCTCGGGAGATCAAGGTCGATATTGGCCAGGTTGTGGGTGCGGGCGCCGCGTATTTTGATGGTTTTCATTGATATTGCCGAAACGATTTCCAACCACGTACTATACCCCCCTTTTGCATCAAAAGTGGATGTTATGTACTGGAGAATGTCACTTCGGGCATAAGAAAATTTCCGATGACTGGCATCCTGTCGCGGCTGCACTGGTCACTCCGGTTCACTTTGTTTTGAATGCAAACCAAATACATTACTTATTAGCGCTTACAGAGGTTGACCAGTCCTGATAAAACCGCTAATATTCTCGCCCTTTTCTAGGGCTATTTAGAACCCGGGGCAGTAAACCATGTACGCAGTATTCGCAACCGGTGGCAAGCAGTATCGTGCTACCACTGGAGATGTATTAAAAATTGAAAAAATTGACGCTGAAAAAGGCGCCACGGTTGAACTCGACCAGGTGCTTATGGTTGGTGAAGGTGCAGACGTAAAAGTCGGATCTCCCTATCTGGAAGGCGGTACAGTCACAGCCACGGTGGTCGAACACGGCCGTGGAGACAAGATACGGATTATTAAATTCAAACGTCGTAAGCACCATATGAAGAAAATGGGTCATCGACAGGATTTCACACGTATCGAAATTACCGGCATTGCTGCTTCAGCGCCGAAAAAGAAGGTGTCAAAAGCCAAGGCTGAAAAGCCGGAAGCCGCGGCTCCTGAAGTTGAAGCCAACAGCGAAGCCTAATTGTAGAGGAATTGAATCATGGCACATAAGAAAGCAGGTGGTAGTACGCGCAATGGTCGCGATTCCAACCCAAAGTACCTTGGTGTAAAACGTTTCGGTGGTGAATCTGTAGATGCAGGTAACATCCTGGTCCGTCAGCGCGGCACCCAGTTTCACGCAGGTGATAACGTCGGTGTTGGCCGTGACCATACGCTGTTTGCATTGAGTGAAGGTAAAGTGGAGTTCAAGACCCGCGGTTTGCCCAAACGCAGATTTGTCAGCGTGGTGGCGTCAGAAGCCTGAGGCACCTCGTTTGATAGAATATGAAGACCCTGCTTAGGCAGGGTTTTTTTATGTTCAGGATTATGTTCAGGATGAACGGTACACCGCGGGCGCAGGACGCGCAGGAGCGGTGCCTCTCAGGTTAGCACTATGCGTGTGGATGAACGGTACACCGCGGGCGCAGGACGCGCAGGAGCGGTGCCTCTCAGGTTAGCACTGGGTATGGCAGGATGCGCAGTAGCGACGTCTCTCAGGTTAGCACTGCATGTCGTGATTCGACTAAGCCTTGAAACCAATCTGCCGGGACGCCAGTGGGATGCAGTACCTTTCTTCTGGACTCGCTGTGAATACATCCCTGTAAGCTCGAGCTCGAGCTCGAGCTCGACTTGGCCCAGGCCACC
>DATCZY010000135.1:0-2056 GCA_036525655.1 Lysobacterales bacterium
GTTGACTTCGCGGACGCCCTGCCCCGCCAGGTGAGCCACTTCCGCCAGGATATCCGCTGCCGGGCGACTCACTTCCTCACCGCGGGTATAGGGGACCACGCAGAAGGTACAGTACTTGGAGCAGCCCTCCATGATGGAGACAAAAGCGCTCACTCCATCGGCGTCGGGTTGAGGCAAGCGATCAAATTTCTCGATTTCAGGAAAACTGATATCGACAATGGTGGTGCCATCGCCCTGTTTATGCTCGGCGATCATTTCCGGTAAGCGGTGCAATGTCTGGGGGCCAAACACCAGATCTACATAGGGCGCGCGCTTGGCAATGGCATCGCCCTCCTGGCTGGCAACACAGCCACCCACGCCAATTAGCAAGTCGGGGTTGCGCTCCTTGAGATGGCGCCAGCGGCCCAGCTGGTGAAAGACTTTGTCTTGGGCTTTTTCCCTGATTGAGCAGGTATTAAGCAGCAGCACATCGGCCTCTTCCGGATTTTCCGTAGTGACCATTTGGTGGCTGTCACCCAGCAGATCGCGCATGCGCGATGAATCGTATTCATTCATCTGGCAGCCGTGGGTAACGATGTGCAGCTTCTTTACCTTTTGTTCGGACATAAGTTCTGACGCAGGTGGTTGATTTGTGAGCAGTTGATTGGGCCGCGCATTATAGCGGTCAGTGGGGGGTAAGCCCATACGCTAGCGATCAGATTGGATGAAATTTGCCCAAATTGTGGTATTCTCTCGCCCCTTTGATGAACCGGTGGACAGGCAATACCTATGGCGTCAGCCCCAATTTACAAAATCATGTTCCTGAATCAGGGCGAGATGTACGAAATCTATGCTCGCCAGGTCTACCAGAGCGATCTGTGGGGCTTTCTGGAAGTTGAGGAATTTGTGTTCGGTGAACGCACGCAGATGATTGTTGATCCGGCCGAAGAGAAGTTAAAGAATGAGTTTTCCTCGGTGAAACGCAGCTTTATTCCGCTGCATTCAGTCGTGCGAATCGACGAGGTAGAAAAAGAAGGTGCCTGCAAGGTTAGAGAGGTCAAAGGTGCCAGTAATGTTACGCCTTTCCCCTATCCGAATGTGGCGCCGAGACCCAAGGGTGACTGATCGGTCGTAAAGGCCATTCGATATTAAAAAAAAGGGCAGCGTTCGCTGCCCTTTTTTGTTGTTGTCCATCAAAGATTAGTTCTTTAAGCGTTGGCTGACGGAAGCCAGTTTCACGGCGTTACAGAATACTGTCATGGCCTTGTCGATATCTTCCACGGTGGGAAAAGAGGGGGCCAGGCGAATATTGCGATCTTCAGGGTCTTTGCCATAGGGGAATGTAGCACCTGCCGGTGTTAATTTGACGCCCGCCTCAGCGGCTAATTTCACAACCTCGCTGGCCAGCCCGGGGCGAGTATCGAAAGAGATGAAATAACCACCGTCGGGTGTGCTCCACTGGCCCAGGTCAGAGGCGCCGAAACTGTCTTGCAGGTGTTTCAGTACACAGTCAAAACGGGGGCTCAGCAATTCAGCATGTTTCACCATGTGCGCGCGCAGTTGATCCATGTTGGCGATCACCCTGAGATGACGCAACTGGTTGACCTTGTCAGGGCCAATGGTGGCAATGCCCAAGTGGTTTTTCAGGGCCTTCATATTGCTGGCAGAGCAGGCCATGAACGCTACGCCTGCCCCGGCAAAAGTGACTTTTGAGGTGGACCCGAATTGCAATACGGAATCTTCAGTGCCCTGCTGGCGGCAGAAATCCATGATGTTGGGTAGCTCGACCGGGGTGTCGGTCAGGTCGTGGACGACGTAGGCATTGTCATAAAAAACTCTGAAGTTGGCTGCGGCAAGGGTGCCGAGTTTCGCCAGCCGCTCTACCGTATCTTTACTGTAGATGCAGCCAGTGGGATTCGAGTACTTCGGTACACACCAGATGCCTTTGATAGCACTGTCATCACGAATTAAGGCTTCCACGACATCCATATTCGGGCCATTGTCATCCATCGGTACATTGATCATCTCAATGCCGAACTCCTCACAGATGGCAAAGTGTCGGTCATAGCCGGGCACC
>DATCZY010000136.1:0-4254 GCA_036525655.1 Lysobacterales bacterium
AAACCCTTCAGTGATTACACCCTGCCGGTCGCCGCGTTGATCCGTGGCCGGCGAATGGAACAGGAACTCGAGGCACACCAGGGTTTCCAGATCGAGGATATGCCGATACCGTTTTTCTGCATATCCAGCGTCCTTGACAGCGGCGAACTGCACCTGCACGAGTCCGGCAGGCTATCAAGCGCCCTGCGTGCCAGTGCTGCCCTGCCTGGCGTCATACCGCCGGCCGTGGTTAACAGGCGCCTGCATATCGATGGCGCCGTATTAAACAGCCTGCCGGTGGATATCATGATGCAGAAACCGGTGGGCAAGATCATTGCCGTTGACCTGTCCTCGCACAAATCCTACGAGGTGGATTACCCGGCCATCCCATCACCGTGGGCCATCATGGCCGGCCGTCTTCTGCCTTTCATGCGTAAATACCGTGTCCCGTCTTTGGCAACCACCATACTCAAGGCCACCGAAATCGGCACGCAACAGCGCGTGCGCATTGCAGGGCAACAGGCAGACCTGCTGCTGCGACCGCCGGTGCGACAATTTGGCCTGACCAATGTATCGGCATTTGATCAGATCGTCGAAACCGGCTATGAATATGCAAAGCCGGAACTGCAAAAATGGCTTACTATTCAGGACAGGCAGGATTCCAGTGTTTAAGTGCGCGGAGAAAAAGGCGAACACCACGAACTGAGCATGCGAAATTTTTTCAAAAACTTACTTTACATGATGGTTGGCCTGCACTTCATGGCCGCTTGTTCCGTATTGCAGACAGAACAACCCATCACCGAGTTGGCTTCGCTGCAAAACCAGCGTGCGGCCAACGCGGTGCTCTCGCTGTGGGACATGGAAGAAGTTGACGCGCTCATCCAACTGGATAACCAGTGGCTGAAAAACCAGTTTGAGACTGTCATCAAGAACCAGACCGCTGTTAGCGATGTTTACACCCTTCACAAATTAAAGCAATCATTTAACAATCAAATCATAACATTAGAAGCTTTAGTTGATGTCAAAGATGAGTTAGGGAACAGCGTCTCAGCCAACTTAACCGGGGACATACGTTTGCAATACAGGGGCAAGGGCCTGTATTGGCGGCCACGTTTTACCGGGCTTGAAATAAGCTCCCGGGATTTTAGCTTTGCCGGCGGTAGCTACAACGAACCCGATCCGGAACTAACTGCGGCCCTGCTAGCGCAACTGAACACCGATCTCGCGCTGGCCATCATCGAAAGCAATCAGAACACGATACCGCTAAGCCCCGTTCCGCTTGGCGAGATCCAGGTCGGGGCATCGCTGCCCGGATTCACCGAGTCCACGGCCATGAACACGCAATCACTGCGAGGCATATTCATGATCGCGGGCAGCGCGGTGCTGATCGATGCTTCCAGCACCAGCATTGCGCTGGATATGGCCTTTATCCCTGACCTGTCGACCTGCCCTGCCGACGTGACTGTTTCAAGGGCTGAATTTGCCACCGACGTCCAGTCCCGCGAGCCTGTTGGAATCGTCAGGAACATCAGTAGCGAGACAGACGCGCGTTATTTTTATTCGGAAATTGCAGGTGCGAAACGTCCGTTGACCATCATCCACTACTGGTTCGAGGACGGTTTACCGCTGACCGTTGAAGAACTGGCGGTCGGGCCCAGCGAGCGCTGGAGAACCTGGTCGCGGAAAGATGCATTTAAAAGCGATGCGTCACAATGGGAAGTGCTGGTCGTCGAAAAGGAATCGGGCTGTATTTTGGCTTCAAAATCCATCCGCGCGGAAGACCCGGAAATACTGATCACAAGGGTTAACCAGGCCCAGGCCGAGCAAACATTCACCGAGCTCAAAAATGAATTCAACCGCAGGACAGCCGGTTTTTCAACCATCCGCGAAAAACCGGGCATCGCCCTGATCGAGGTCAGGCGGCCATTTTTACGGGATGTGTTGCAAGCCTCACTGGCGGATTTGAGCATTGACACCGAATTTGACGGGGCCGACTTATCCGCTCTGCAGTTCTCGGCCGAACTCGCACCCTTTGATCCCGAAAGTATCATTTGCGAGCATCGCGATTGCACCCCTGCCCCCCTGTGTAAAATCAATCTGACCCAGTGCAAACGCCTCAGGGATACGCGTGATTGCTCATCCTGCCAGTTCCGCAATCCATTAAACAACCGCTGCGTCAGCGAGGCCATTGACCCGCTGTGCGAGGCGTCGAGAAATCGCCAGAATGCCCGGTACGAAGACGAACGCAATGCCTGCATCAGTCGTGCGGAAAATGAAAAAAAAGAATGTGACCGGCTAAACGCTCAGGTATTGAGCAGTTGTAAAATCGAATCGGGCTTCAATGAATCCACCTGCGAAGCTGTCAAGAACAGTCTCAGAGAACTCACGCAGGATCAACCACTTGCCCATGTCACTGCACGGACACAAACCAGCGGCCAACTCAGTGCCCATTTCTCCAACTTCCTGATCGAGGGCGACCTGGAGCGCCTGAAACTGGACATGCGTCTGCAATCTCGCTTTCAGCTTGCGGGGGAACTGAGTTTCAAACCCGTCATCGGCAGCCAGCCGTTGGCCAGTTGCATCGCCGCCTGGAACGCGCCGTTTAGCAGCAGGTTCTCAAGCACACCGGAGATCAACAACTTGCTGAGCAACCTCGAACAGACCCCCAGCATGCTCACGGCGCACTGGTCCGGATTCGGGGTCAGCGTTGAAACCCAGCCATCGCCGTTGGAATCGATGTTCGTGGAAAACCCGCAACTGCTGGCCAATTGCAATATCGGGTTAACGGTCAGTCGGGTCGAAAAAGCGATTGCGGGTGATGATGCGGCGTTTTTCAGGGGGCAAACGGAGTTGGTTATTCAAGCATTGCCGACGAAAATCCACTTCTCTCCGGCCACCATTGAATTCGGCAACATGGTTTTTAGCGCGGACGCAAACCTGACTGGCCAGCATCTGCAATATGATATACGGGAATAAAAAATTCACCGCTTCAGCATCCCTGTGAAGCGGTGATGATACTTTCACTCCGTTCGGCTTCCTTAACCAAAACGCCGCAGGTTTGCATCCTTACATACCTACAGCGCAAAAGTTACGTCCAGTAACCGAAAACCTTTCCACCTGCCTGGCTGTTCATTTCGCCACCGATTCAAACAATCAGGCGGTGGTAGGTTTAATGAGGTTCCAGACGCACTTGGGAAGTCAGCAAGGGGTAAACTGATCGTTTGTCCAAGAACCACGGACTAATGGTAAACCCCACGTTTGAACAGATATTGAAACAAACATGAATTTTTATTAAATTTTTGATGAAACGCCCGCCACGGCTTCCTAGACATTCATCCGGTAGCCCAATCCGCGCACTGTCTCGATGATTGAGTCCTGATTGTCGCTGTCAATTTTCTTGCGCAACTTGCCGATATACACATCCACGACATTGGTTAACGGGTCCATATTCAAACCCCAGACATTGCTGAGTATGCGCTCGCGGCTGAACAAGGTGCCGGGGTGACTCATCAGCAACTCGATGATCGCCAATTCCTTTGCGGTCATCTTGATTTCCCTGCCATCCACGGTAAAACGCAGGGACTGGCGATCGAAGGCAAGTGAACCCACCGATAACGACTGTTCGTCGCTGGTAACTTCCGAACTGCGCCGCATGACCGTTTCAATGCGCGCGAGCAATTCCTCGAACGAAAACGGCTTGGTCATGTAGTCATCGGCGCCCATACGCAAACCGGCAATAACATCATCGAGGCTATCCATGGCGGACAGGATGATCAAGGGTGTATTGATCTTGTTCATACGCAACTGCTGGCAAATTTCACGACCGTGGATACCGGGTAACATCATATCGAGCAGCAAGAGGTCAAAATCGCCCTCTAGCGCCAACGCCAGGCCGGATTCGCCATCGTTCGCCACCACGGGAAAATGTCCCTCGGCGCGCAGGCCACGTTGTAAAAAATCGGCAATACGTGTTTCGTCTTCAACAATCAGTATTCTCATGCAACAGCCTTTAATTTCTCTTCATTGGGGAGTATCACGGTCGCCAGCGCACCCTCGCCCGGTTTACCCTCGAGGGTAATCCTGCCTTTGTGCGCCTCTACGATCGCCTTGGCAACAGGCAGGCCCAGGCCGGTGCCGCGGGCATGGCTCTGCGCCTTGCCACCGCGGAAGAAGCGCTGAAATGCCTGCCGCACCTCTTCTTCGGTCAAGCCGATACCGGTGTCCTTTACCTTGATGACAATCTCCTTGTCATTCCTGCTCAGGCTCACCGTCACC
>DATCZY010000137.1:0-2416 GCA_036525655.1 Lysobacterales bacterium
GTCATCGATACCGGAGGATGGCCACAGCCTGCCGGTTTCAAGATCGCCGAAGAATTCCGGATTGTGCTCCCAGTAGCCATCGTGATCCGAATTCTGCATCATGAATCCCGGTGTCACCGACCAGTTGTCGTTCAGGTCAACTTTCAGCAAGGCGCGAAAACCCGCCTTGGTCACCTCATTCTGGTTCTTGCCGGTAAAGTCACTGTTATCGATGAGGTGGGGTTGTGGACCCGGGAAATACATCGTTGTGGGCACCTGATCGATGTAACCACCGGTGCTTTCGTACCAGCCCACCAGCCTGATTGCCGCTTTTTCTCCAATTGGAATATTCCAGAAACCGCTTGCGTCATAGCCGACATCACCGCTCTTGACGGTATTGATTTCGAGATCATAACCACCCATGGAAACGCCGATTTCCGGCTTATTGGTAATGATGCGGATGGTGCCGGATTGGCTGCCCTGGCCGTACAGTGTGCCCTGTGGACCGGCCAGCGTTTCGACCCGCGCGATATCGTACATGTAAATGTCCAGCACCTGGTTGATCGTGGTCACCGGTTGCTCGTCGAGATAATAACCGACACTGGGCATCGAGGCGGAGTGGTTGCCGTCGCCGCCGGAGGCAATGCCACGCATGTAAACCTGGCCAAAACCGGGACCGCCGGGACCGCCACCTGCGGTGTAGGTAACCGTTGGCAGGAAATTGATAAAGTCTTCAAAGCCCCGCACGTTTAAATCTTCGAGTTCCTGGCTACCGAGCACCTGGATCGAAACGGCCACATCCTGCAGATTTTGATCGCGTTTTTGAGCGGACACGATCACTTCTTCGAGCACCGTCGCTTCATCGTCTTCTGCGTATGCCGGCACCACGATGGTTGCGGCTACAACGGAACCCAACAAGGCCATGGAAATGGATTGGGTCAACGGATTTCGGTTTAATTTCTTCATTTAAATCTCCCGTTCAGGATTCGTGCAAAGTCTCCACAGACAGAAGTCTAGATTTTTCTGGATAATCCAACGTCTATCCGCCAGATTCTAAATAGCATACTTTCAAAAATTCGCATTATCTGCTATTAAGTCAAAAGCATAGACAAAAGTCGATAGAACTTTAGTCCAATCCTCCATCAGAAACCGCCACCGTCCGGCGCGTAATCGTGGATAATACCGTATATGTCATTAATCAACGAAACCATCAAAGGTGACCTGCAAACTGCACTCGGTCACGCGCTCGAACTGCTCAAACGCAACCCTGTCATGGCCCAGGAACAGGCCGAAGAGATCCTGAGGGTTTACCCTGACACACCCAAGGCAAAACGAATCCTCGCCAGCGCTTTACACCACCAAAAAAAGCCCAAAAAGGCGCTGGACGTATTGACACCAATGCTGGCCGAATTCGGTGCTTCACCCGATTTTCTGCATGAAATAGCACAATGCTACGGCGCGGTTGGTCACGGTGAAAAAGCCATCAATGCCCTGCGCAAAGCCGTGTCACTCGACCCCAAACACGCCCCTGCCTGGCAAAGCCTGGGTCACCAGTTGAAGGTCGCCGGCGATGACGCGGGCAGTCGACAGGCATTTGAACGGCATTTTGCACTCTCAACGCAGCACCCGGAACTGGTCGAAGCCGTCACGTTGCTGCGCGAGGGCAAGCTGGGTAAAGCCGAGAGCATCGTTCGTGAACTGCTCAAGAAGCACCCCGTCGATGTTTCCGCCATCCACATGCTGGCGGATATCGGCATCAAGGTCGGACAACTCAAGGACGCCAGGCACCTGCTCGAACGCTGCCTGGAACTGGCACCCGACTTTCATGCGGCGAGACACACTTATGCAATGGCGCTTTTACGCCTGCAAAAACCCGAAGCCGCACTGGTTGAGGCCGAAAAACTGCTGCTGCAGGAACCCAACAACCCTAATTTCCTGACCCTCAAGGCATCCATCCTGGTGCGCATCGGCGACCACGAGGGGGCGCTCGATATTTACGAAAAAGTCCTGAAGAACTATCCCAACCAGGCCAGGGCGCAGATGAGCTACGGCCATACCCTGAAAACGGTGGGCAGGCTGGACGAATCCATCGAAGCCTACCGGAAGTGTATCCGCCTGAGTCCGGAGGTAGGCGAAGCCTACTGGAGCCTGGCCAATCTGAAAACCTTCAGGTTCAGTGATGAAGACATAGAAAATATGCGCCAACAGGTCACCGCCGAAGGTGGCGATGCAGACGATCAGTCGCACCTGGCCTTTGCGCTTGGCAAGGCACTGGAAGATCGTGGCGAATACGATGAGTCCTTCCACTTCTACCGGCGCGGCAACTCCATTCGCCGGATCGAACACAAGCACAATCCGAAGATCAATGTGCTGGATTCTGTGCGCCAGGTCCGGGCCCTGGACAAAGCGTTTTTCGATGAGCGCAAAGGCTGGGGTT
>DATCZY010000138.1:0-2592 GCA_036525655.1 Lysobacterales bacterium
CGCGCCACCGCCGCTACAAGTACGTCACTGCTGACAACACTGTCGACCGTGACCTCACGACTGGCGAGGTTAACGCTCACATCTTTCACACCGGGTGTTTCCCGCAAGGCCTTTTCGATCGGTCTTTGGCAGGAGGCACAATGCATCCCTTCGATTTTCAGCAGGGTTGAAGTGTTTGATTTATTCATATATCTGTCCAATGGCCCAGGTGGCGGTCAAACGACCTGGGGATTTTATTCAAGCGTATGAGGTGCTTGAGCCTGCTCATTTTCTTGCAGTCACTTTCATTATACTTCCAGACCGGCCTAACGCCTCAGTCCGCGGACAGGAAAAGGCTCACTCTGCGGGCAAGCTACCCTCGAGGATGACAACGTCACCCTGGCGGACCTCAATTTTCTGCCCCCTGGGTTCAAAATCCAGGTGCTTTCGACCGCTGACTTCGGGTCAATATGTCCAAAGACCTCGCCATCATGCATTTCGAATGTTTCGATGTTGCCCTCCTCGATGCCACCTACTTTCAGAGTATAGGAACCGACGGGAACATCTTCGATTTCAACAGAGAACTCCACATGTTGGGTGTTCATTTCCCACCCTGCTTTGTCCTTCGCTCCCGGCAGCACAGCGGTATTGATAAGGTCCGCTTCGATTTCGATGTATTCACCATCATTAATGTCAAAATTTACGCTACCTGCAATCATTCGGTTCTCTTCATTGAGTCTCGGCCGCAAGCTTTATGCCATCCCGGTTTTTGCGCAGGCGTTGTCTTTGCCACAACAGGAAAATCGCCGGGATCACCGACATGGTAAGAATCGTCACGCTTATCATCCCACCCACCATTGGAGCGGCGATGCGGCGCATCACTTCAGAACCGGTGCCGCTTCCCAGCATGATGGGGAGAAGCCCGGCAATAATGGTGGCGACCGTCATCGTAATCGGGCGGACCCTCATCAGGGCCCCATCGACGACAGCGTGTTCAATGTCCTGCACTTGCAGGGCTCTGCCAGCCTGTTCCGCCCTGAGCTGATGGTCTTTCAATGCCCGCTGCAGATAAACCAGCTTGACTACGCCGATTTCAACGGCCACACCTGCCAGGGCGATGAAACCGACACCAACGGCAACTGAAAGGTTGTAGTCAAGCAGGTAAAGCAACCACAGCCCGCCTGTCAGTGCCATTGGCAAGGTGCCGAGGATGATCAGCACTTCGACCACATTCCTGAAAATAATGAACAGCAGTACGATAATGGTGAGAACGGTAAACGGGATCACCACGGCCAGATGCTGCTTGGCCCTTTCCATGTATTCGTACTGACCGGACCAGGTAATCGAGTACCCCGGCGGCAAATCAACCTGTTCCGCAACCGCTTCCTGGGCCGCGTTGACATAACTGCCGAGATCGACACCCTCGATATCAACGTAGATCCAGCCGTTCAAACGGGCATTTTCGCTCTTGATCATGGGCGGCCCGTCCTCTATGCGCAGGTCGGCTACCGCCTGCAGCGTGATATGCTGACCGGCAGGCGTGACGATGGGCAGCAGTTTGAGTTGCTCGATGGAGTCACGCACATGACGCGGGTAACGTAAATTGACCGGGTAACGTTCGAGGCCTTCGACGGTTTCGGTGACGTTCATGCCGCCGATCGCGGTTCGCACAACGTCCTGGACGTCGTCGATATTGAGACCATAGCGGGAAGCTTCCTCGCGGAGTATATCGACCGTGACGTAGCGACCTCCTGCAACCCGTTCGGCATAGGCCGAGGCGGTGCCGGGCACTGCCAGTAAGACCTTCTCAATTTCCCTGCCGATATCTTCAATGATGCCGAGGTCGGCGCCGCCCACCTTGATGCCGACGGGCGTCTTGATACCGGTGGCCAACATATCGATGCGGGTTTTGATCGGCCACACCCAGGCGTTGGTCAGGCCGGGTAGCTTGACCCGCTGGTTCAGTTCGTCCTTGATGCTCTCGATGGTGACGCCTGCGCGCCACTCCGACTCAGGCTTAAGCTGTATGACGGTTTCTATCATCGTCAACGGCGCGGGGTCGGTTGCCGTTTCCGCGCGCCCGATCTTGCCAAACACGCTTTTGACCTCCGGCACGGACTTGATCAGCTTGTCCGTTTGTTGCAACAACTGCTGTGCTTTGCCGATGGAAATACCCGGAAACGTGGTCGGCATGTACATGATGTCGCCTTCGTTCAGATCGGGCATGAATTCCGAACCCAGGCGGGTGGCAGGCCACATCCCCACGATGACGAGGATGGCCGACACCGCAAGCACCGCGAACGGGTGATGGGTGACGGCAGTGATCAATGGCCGGTAGGACCAGATCAGAAACCGGCTGATCGGATTCTTATGCTCCGGTGTAATCTTGCCCCGAATGAAGTAACCCATCAGAACGGGTACGAGCGTAATCGACAACAGGGCAGCGCCCGCCATCGCATAGGTCTTGGTGAATGCCAGCGGGGCAAACATCCTGCCTTCCTGCGCCTGCAGGGTAAACACCGGCAGGAAGCTCAGGGTAATGATCAGCAGGGAGAAGAACAACGGCGGCCCGACCTCGATCGTGGCCTCGGCAATTACGGACCAGTGTTTTTT
>DATCZY010000139.1:0-3749 GCA_036525655.1 Lysobacterales bacterium
GGCCAAGGGCGGCGCTTACACGCGCGAATATTTCTTTGGCGCCTACCCCGAGCTCAAGGAAATGGTCTCCAATATGACCGACGACGACATCTGGCGTCTCAACCGCGGCGGTCATGATTCACACAAGATTTACGCAGCCTATTATGCTGCCACCCGGCATACCGGCCAACCGTCGGTGGTGCTGGCCAAAACGGTCAAAGGCTATGGTATGGGAGAGTCGGGCGAGGCGCTGAATATCTCTCATCAGCAAAAGAAAATGGATGAAGCATCGGTACGCTTGTTCCGTGACCGTTTCAAAGTACCGGTTCCCGATAGCGATATCGCCGAGATGCCGTATTACCACCCGGGCGAGGACAGCATCGAAATCAGCTATATGAAAGAGCGCCGCAAGGCTCTGGGTGGCTACCTGCCGCAACGCCGGGTGCAGTCAACACCGATGCAGGTTCCAGACCTGGACGCCTTTGAAACCCTGCTCAAGGACACCGGTGAGCGCGAGATCAGCACCACGATGACCTATGTCCGGGCCCTGGCCATTATGCTCAGGGACAAAAACATCGCCAAGCATATCGTGCCCATCGTCGCCGACGAAGCTCGCACATTTGGTATGGAAGGCATGTTCCGCCAGTTGGGCATTTACTCCACCAAGGGCCAGCTCTATACACCGGTTGATTCGGATCAGCTGATGTTCTACAAGGAAGACACCCGCGGCCAGATTTTGCAGGAAGGCATTTCCGAGGCTGGTGCGATGTCCTCATGGATCGCCGCGGCGACCAGTTACGCCAACAACGGCGTGCCGATGATCCCGTTCTTTATTTTTTACTCCATGTTCGGTTTCCAGCGTATCGGCGATCTTGCCTGGGCCGCCGGCGATATGCGTGCCCGTGGTTTCCTGTTGGGCGGCACCTCCGGTCGCACCACGCTCAATGGTGAAGGCCTGCAGCACGAAGACGGCAACAGCCACGTAATTGCCTCGATGGTGCCCAATTGCGTTTCCTATGACCCGACCTTTGGTTATGAACTGGCCGTCATATTGCAGGACGGTTTACGGCGAATGTACCAGGAGCAGGAAGACGTCTATTTCTACATCACCGTGATGAATGAAAATTACACGCATCCGGGTATGCCTGCCGGGGCGGAAGAGGGCATCCGCAAGGGTTTGTACCAGTTCCGCCGGGGCCGTTCCGGGAAGCACAAGGTACAGTTGCTCGGCTCAGGGGCGATCCTGCGCGAAGTGATTGCCGCAGCGGATATCCTGGAACGGGATTATTCGGTAAGCGCCACTGTCTGGAGCGTTACCAGTTTCACCGAATTGCAGCGTGACGGTATGGATGCAGCGCGCCATAATCGCCTGAACCCGGACGCGGAACAGCGTACGCCGTGGGTGACGCAATGCCTTGCCGGTTTCGAGGGACCTGTCGTTGCGGCAACCGATTATGTGCGGACCTTTGCCGAGCAGATCCGGCCTTACCTGCCACACTCAAATTACACCGTGCTCGGAACAGATGGTTTTGGGCGTTCGGATACACGCAAGAACTTGCGGCGATTCTTCGAGGTCGACAGCAAGAACATCGTCTATGCGACCCTGCACGCGCTGTATGAACAGGGCGACCTGAACGTCGATGAATTGCTCAAGGCCCGCAAGAAACTGGGTCTTGATCCTGACAAGCCAAATCCGATGAAAGTGTAAGGCGATGAAAATAATCTATAAAAACCGGATTGGTGGCTGACAGTGACTAAGCAGATTGAAATAAAAGTACCGGACATTGGTGATTTTTCCGACATACCCGTGATCGAAGTGCTGGTTGCGGTCGGTGACTCGGTGGAGGCCGAACAATCGTTGCTGACGCTGGAGAGCGACAAGGCGATGATGGAGGTGCCGGCACCCGTCGCGGGCGTGATCCGCGAGCTGCGGGTAGTGGTTGGCGACAAGGTCTCTGAAGACCAGGTCGTGGCGATCATCGAGGCAGAGGAGGTTGCCGAATCACAGCCGCCCGAAGCAGCCAGTGCCCCGGCGCCGGACGCATTGCAGGCGCCTGCAGCTTCCGCGCCACAGGCCGCACCCGTCCCGCAGCCTGCCGCGGGCAGGGCCGCACCGGCACCACCGTCAGTGGGCAGCAGGCAATCACCGCCAGTACCCATGGGCGCCAGTGCAACACTGCCGGCCAACATACCTTATGCCAGCCCGGCCGTGCGCCGCTTTGCGCGCGAGCTGGGCGTGGACCTTCTGCAAATCGCCGGTAGCGGCCGTGCCGGACGCATTGTTCATGACGATGTCACCGCGTTTGTAAAATCCATCATGACGGGCGCAGTCAAACCCGCAGCCGGTGGCCTGGGTTTTGATTTGCCACCGCAGCCAAAGGTTAATTTTGCCCGCTATGGCGAGATCGAGCTTCGGCCCATTTCCAAGATTCAAAAAGTCTCCGGTGCCTACCTGCACCGCAACTGGGTCAGCATCCCGCATGTCACCCAGAACGATCTTGCCGATATCACCGACATGGAGGTATACCGGAAAACCCAGGCACAGGAGAAGGGTGTCAAGTTGACACCGCTGGTGTTCCTGATCAAAGCCAGTGTGGCTGCGCTTAAAAAGTTTCCCGCTTTTAACGCCTCCCTGGATATCACGCGTGAAAACCTGGTGCTGAAGAAATATTTCCATATCGGCATCGCCGTGGATACACCCGACGGCTTGGTCGTGCCGGTGATACGTGATTGTGACCAGAAAGATATTTTTCAACTGGCCGCGGAGTTGGGCGAACTGAGTCAACGGGCGCGGGACGGAAAGCTCAAGCCGGTCGAAATGCAGGGTGGTTGTTTTTCCATATCAAGCCTGGGTGGTATTGGCGGTACGTCTTTTACGCCGATCATCAATGCACCCGAAGTGGCAATACTGGGTGTTTCCCGGTCGAGCATGCAGCCGCAGTGGGATGGTGAGTCTTTTCAGCCACGCATGATGTTGCCCTTGTGTTTGTCCTATGACCACCGGGTTATCGATGGCGCCAACGGCGCGCGCTTTACGCGTTATCTTGCGACCTGCCTGGAAGACTTTGGAAACATGGAGCTGTAATTGGTAGCGACCGATGTCTGAATACGGCAGCAATCCGAATTCGCGGCTCGGGCAGCGGATGTTGTGGGTTGCCGCGATTGGTTTGCTAGGCGGCTTGTACCTGTTGTTTTCAATGCTCGAAAGTGGCGGCAGCACGGTCAGTACGGTTGACTCAAGCGGTGCGGCGATGGTGGTGCTGGAGCAGGACCGCAATGGTCATTACGAAGCGGAAGGACAGATCAACGGTCAGCCGGTCATGTTCCTGGTCGATACCGGTGCAACCGATGTTTCATTACCCGAATCCGCGGCGCGCGCCCTCGGCTTGGAATTCGGACCGAGGGTGACGGTCATGACGGCCGCCGGACCCGCGGCCGCCTGGGTGACACGCCTGGACGAGGTCACGGTGGGAGGGATACGCCGCAAAAATGTGCGTGCGACCATCACCGATGGAGAATTTAACGGAGTACTGCTCGGTATGAGTTTCCTCAAGCACTACAGTCTGCAGCAGCAGGATGGCAGGCTGGTGATCAGGGAATCCCTTGCTGGTAATTAAAAGAGTAATGATCAATGAGTAATACAATAAAAATCAGCGTGCCCGATATTGGCGATTTTATCGATGTCCCGGTCGTCGAGGTGCTGGTAAAAGCCGGTGATCACGTGGATGCGGAACAATCCCTGGTCACGCTGGAAAGCGACAAGGCGATCA
>DATCZY010000140.1:0-2835 GCA_036525655.1 Lysobacterales bacterium
CGACATCCTGTTCCCCGTGTATCAACAAAAAGAAATTGCCGATGCACTGCGTTCAAACGGCATAGACACGAGCTTCACCAATCTTGAATCACTGATGGGACACGATGCATTCCTCGTCGATCACGCGTTATTCAACCCGCATGTTACGGCTTATTTCGATCGAATCTGGTTTGAGGATAATCTTTAGGATCCACAGTGCTTTTTAATCACAAAAAGCAAAGAATTGTGACTTAAATGCTGGCGTAGCATCGCATGCAAATATATACTTTGCGCCTTGCAAATCCTGCCGGAGTGGCGAAATTGGTAGACGCGCTGGATTCAAAATCCAGTTTTGGCAACAAAGTGCCGGTTCGAGTCCGGCCTCCGGCACCATAATCCTATGCTGATGATCCCCAAAATTTTCCTGCGCCGCATCAGCTGCGTTACGATTGTCTGCCTGGCGCTGGCCGGGTACAGCCCCAACGCCATCAGTTGGGGCGCTCACGTGCATACGGCTATCGGCATCCTGGCGGTTGAACAACTCCAGCCGGAAACCCTGCTCATTCTCGAAGATATCATTAGCCCGCTGACCAGGCAGGCGATGGCGGAGGCATGCAACTGGCCCGATGTCATTCGTGAAACCGAAGAAGGAAAATGGGGTGGTTCGCTGCACTATGTCAACATTCCCCGGGGCGACGAGGTCTACACCTCATTGAGGGATTGCCCGGAACAACCGGGGCCCTCAGAACGCCCCACACAACACTGCGCCACAGAAGCAATCAAGTTTTTTGCCACCGGACTGGTCAACCCGCAGGCTTCCAAGGAACAGCGCTGGCAGTCATTCGCATGGCTTTGCCAGCTTGTCGGCGACCTGCACCAACCGCTGCATACAGGCTATGCTGATGACCGAGGTGGTAATGATGTCAATGTTGTCTTTAACGGTGAAGCGATGAACCTGCACCATTTTTGGGATTTCGCACTGGCCAACCAACGGGCGGGGAGCTGGCAGTACCTTGTTGGGGAACTGAGTGAATTTCCGCCCGTTCGAGCCGCCTCGGGCTGGTCGCCGGAAATGGTCGATGACTGGACCAATGAATCGCACAAACTGGCAGGAGAAAGCGTATATCCTGCAAACCCGGAAATCGACGAAGTGTATGCGCAGCAGAGCTGGGAGCTGATACAAAAGCAGATACGCCTGGCCGCTTCCCGCCTTGCGCTGATCATCAATTCGGAATTACAGCCCTGAGAGGTGTTGAACCGTTAGAAATGCCGGGGAACCCTGTTAACCGGCAAAAATTAAAGATCCCTCGCAACCCTGAAACCAATCACCGGACCATAGCTTTCAGCCTTGACAGGAAACCGGAAAGCCGCGCGGCTTTGCTCGGGCGCGCTGGCCCAGTAGCCACCGCGCACGACCCGGCGGTCGCAGCCCGGGTTAAACCAGGCTGAACCGTCCGACGGCGCCTTGACGTAATTATCATGCCAGCAATCCGCCATCCATTCGCTGACGTTACCCGCAATATCGCGCACACCCATCGGGTGAACCAGGACATCGCTCACGATGGAACCCACGGGCGCCGGGCCCCAATGGCCATCACCGTATCGCTTGAAAGAGGTCGTCCATTCGCGCCTGGAAGGTGACTTGTCACGTTCGCCGGTCAGGTTTTCTACCGGCTCGGCGGGCGAATCCTCACCCCACCAGTAAGTGTTGTTGCCACCTGCCCTTGCCACGTATTCATATTCGGCTTCGGAGGGCAGGCGGTAAATCTTTCCCGTTTCAAGGCTCAACCACTGCAGGTAGGCCTGAGCGTCATTTGCGTTGACATGCAGAACCGGCATTTGCGGATCTGCCGGCTTACCCTGGTAGTCGAACTTCCAGGTTATACCTCCGCGTTTACTGAGCCGCCCTGCCACCTCGTCATAAATATTTGAGCTGCCATTGAGTTCTGCAGCGGTCCGGTAGCCGGTGCGCTTGATGAAAAGCTGGAATTGGGCGACGCTCACTTCCGTCACACCCAGCCCAAACCCCCGCTTGATAACAACCCTGTGTTGCGGTTCTTCATGATCGTTGCCGTCATCGGTACGACCCTGTGAGCCCATTAAAAAGCTGCCGGCGTCGATGATGACGATTTGCGGCGCCTTGCCGCCTGACTTCAAGTCATCGGCAATGACCTGACCCGGCTCGAACCCACCGTAAATCCGTGCTTCCTTGAGCCGTGCAAGCAAAGACTTAACCTCGCTCTCATGTCCGCCTAGCGCCATCAGATCGATGATGCCAAAGTCGGCCAGATCGAAATTGCCTGAATGCATTGCGTCGATGACATCCTGCTGTAACTCGGCAGCCCGCTGCTGTTTAAACTCAGAAACCTCCAGGCGTGCGTCCTCGACCGGCTTCTGGTTTTCAGAAACTTCAGAGGCTTCCACCAACCACACTTCGGCCGTTTCAAAATCCAGTTCGCGGGCATATTCCAGCGCCTGATCAATCAACTTGCGCTGCACCCTTTCCAGACCCTCGCGGGCCGGCACGCTTTGCGGATACTTCGCCAGGACCTGGCTGTAAAAATAAAACGCACTGTTATCTGCAGGTTCCAGAACCCTGCCTGACTCCAGCGCATTGTCACCGGCCTTGAGCAGTTCATTTGCCTCTGCCAGGGTTTTGAAGCGCTTTTTCGCCGCACCGAACCCGGCAAGACCGGGGTCGACTGACTGGATGAGTGCAAACAGTGGTTCAGCCTGGTCGATTGCGCCCGCATCCATCAAACCATTGATCTGATCCAGGACTTCCGACAACAGCTTGTCTAGCTGCGCGAGGACACCTTTGTCGCCCGGGTTGGCCGCCAGCTTTGACAACAATTG
>DATCZY010000141.1:0-5729 GCA_036525655.1 Lysobacterales bacterium
CGCTGACCTGGCTGAAGCAGCGGGGTATTGAACATCGTTTTCATGACATACGCGCCGATGGTCTGGAGGCCGGGTTGGTGCAGGGGTGGCTGGACTCGGATTTTGCTGAGCAGTTGGTCAACCGCCGCAGCACCACCTGGCGTCAATTGACCGAGACACAACGCGAGTCCGAAGGCGAGGCGCTGTTGAACCTGCTCGTGCAGTTTCCGACCCTGATAAAGCGCCCGGTATTTGTTGACGGGCAAATCGTCGCGATAGGCTTCAAGCCCGGCGACCTCGAGGGTTTATAAGCCGTGGACGCGACACTGGAACTGGCCCGTGCGCTGATCGAACTGCCTTCGCTGACCCCCGATGATGCGGGCTGCCAACGCTTGTTGGCCGAGCGGCTTCAAGCGTTGGGGTTCGAAGCTGAATGGCTGCCGTTCGGCAAGGTTAGCAATGTCATTTTTACCCATGGCCGGGCCAAGGGGCGCGAAGAACCGTCGTTCTGGTTCCTCGGCCATACCGACGTGGTGCCCCCCGGCCCCCTTGAAGACTGGACCTCGCCGCCATTCAAGGCCGAGGTCAGGAACGGTATTCTTTACGGCCGCGGCGCAGCCGATATGAAGGGCGGCGTCGCCGCCATGGTCACTGCGGCCGAGGCCCTGGTGCGCGAACACCCCGGTCACAAAGGCCAGCTCGGCATACTGCTGACCAGCGATGAAGAAGGTGACGCGGCCGATGGCGTCAAGCGCGTCGCGGAAGTCCTGCGGCAACGCAATGGCGCACCCGGCTATTGCCTGGTCGGCGAACCCAGCAGCCAGCAGAAGCTGGGTGACACGTTGCGAATTGGCCGGCGCGGTTCGATGCACCTGCGTTTGAAGGTCCATGGCATCCAGGGCCATAGCGCTTTTCCGCAGTTGCTGGACAACCCGATCCACCGCATCACCGGGTTTCTGCACGAACTGACCCATATCGAGTGGGACCGGGGTGATGATAGTTTTCCGCCGACGCATTGCCAGGTCACCAATATTCATGCCGGAACGGGTGCCGAAAATGTCACCCCCGGAGTTGCCGAAGCCTGGATCAATTTCCGCAACTCGCCGGCCTCACCGGGCGCGGACATCCGCTCGAGGGTCGAGGCCCTGATAAAGAAAGCCGGTATCGAGCGCTACGAATTGAACTGGCTTGTTTCAGGTGATCCCTTCCGCTCCGAGGCCGGAAAATTACGTGCCGCAGCGGTCGCGGCGATTAACCAGGAACTGGGTATTGAGCCCGAATTGAATACCGGCGGCGGTACCTCGGACGGCAGGTTCATCGCGCCGCTCGGAAGCGAGGTCATCGAGTTGGGCCTGTGCAACCAGAGTATCCATAAAATCGATGAGAACACCGCAACGGCCGACCTCCAGGCGTTGTCCCGAGTCTACGAGCGTATCATGACACAGCTTTTGGTTTAGTGAGTCCACTCAAGCGCCAGGTCATTGCATGCAGACTTCATATTTTGCGCAGAATTGTAAGAACTCGGGTTCAAAATAGCCCTTTGCCGGCAACAGCGCACTGTACTTTTTGGCTCGATCGAAATCACCGCGCATCACCGCTTGCCGAGCCTGAATGTCAATTTTTTCGCAACTTTTCAGCTTTTCAGCGTCGTCGGTAAATCCTGGTTCCGATACAATCCCGCTGCCGGGATGCCCTTCACCATCCTGGACCCACCGGTAAAAATCTGCCCTGGCTAACAGGTCCATTGCTTCATGATCATGCGGGTGGTTGGCCAGAGTGTCCTGCAACCATTTTTTACCTTCATCGAGCAGGCTTTTTGCTTTTGATGCCTCCCCTTTTCGAAAAGCGATATCTGAAAAATGTATCAGGAAATCGGAATAATCCTTCATATGATCGAGGGTAATGTCCTTGTCATCTTCGATGAGGGTCCGGCCCTGTTCTTCTATTTCAATATACCAGTTCCAGGCCTCGTTGCCCTGGCCGTTCAGGTACATCAGGTGTGCCGCACGGCCTGACTTGGAGAACAGGCCCCAACGGTACTGCAGTTTGGCCCGGTCTTCGAGGTACAGCTGATTTAGCAGGCCCACGGATTTTTGCAGGTTGGCCAGGGCGGGCTCAACGGCCCCGGTCAAACGCTGAACTTTTGCCAGGCCGGCTAGCGCAAAGGCATGCGCTCTTTTCAAGCGCTTGTTGGCAGGGTCTGTCAGGTAATACTGTTCTGCAAGCCGGGCAGCCTCTTCACGTGAGGAAAGACCCTCGGGGAGGTTGCAAACATCCAGCCAGGTATCGGCCAGATCCGCGTGAAAATCGGCCAGCTCAGAGCGCTGGCCCGGGTCGAGGAGCATGGCCTGCTCCGCATATTTTAACGAGTCCCGGTAAAACTCGATGGCGCCCTGTGCATCTGCAGGAACCCTGCTTTTTTCTATATAGCCAAGGTTGTTCAATGCGTATGCCATTTCCATGACCCAGTCAGCGTTTTCCGGATCAATGCTGATGAGCTTTTCGCTTGCATCACGGTAAGCGGAAAACGAGTTGTAGGCATCCTCAAAACGTCCCTGGGAAACATAGAGTCGGCCGATGTAGAATTCCACCTGGCTCTGGTCGAATATGGCTTCCTCATCGCGCGGGTTTTCACGGTAAATGCTAGCAAGGATCGCCTTGGATTCGACAAACAGATCGAAGGCTGCCTGTTGCCGGCCCTCGTCATAACTGATCTGCCCCTGCTTCTGCAGGATTTTTCCGAGGTTGCGTTTCGACTCGAGCGTCAGGTCATCCGGGTTCAGGTTCTGCAGAAAGTTGGATGCTACTTCCGCAAAGGCTTTGCGGGTCTGCAGGTCGGCCGTCTGCTCGAGGTTCTCTGTCGCCTCGATAAATTGTGAGAGCATGTTTTCGGCATTTTCCCGCTCTCTCAGTTGGGCCTCCCGTGCCTTTTGTTCAGAGAGCCGGGTCTGGAAGGCAAATATGGCCAGTGCGATCACCGATGCAATGGCAAATCCACCCAATGCCCGGAGCTTTCGCTTTCGATGCAGTTCACGACGGCGTAATTCGTCCAGACCGACACCGAGAATTCCCGCCACCAATTTGAGCTTTGCAAGTTGCTTGCCATCAGCCCACTTGCGTATGTCGGCCGCCAGCGGTTCGTGTCGCAGACCGTTGTCGAGTTCCAGCAATGCCGGTGGGAAGCAGGCGGTTTCGGGGTCTTCAGATTGAGGATTACCACCCACGACGACGCAAAATATCCGGTTGGCTCTGCCGAAAGCTCTGAATCGGCGGATTTCCTCGTTGACCCAGTCCGATTGCGCCGAAAAGGGCGAGCAAATGACGACCAGGGATTCAGATTCCTCGAGGGCGCTGGAGATTTTTTCACCCAGATCGGTTGCCGAAGAGAGTTCATCGCGGTCCCGGAAGACAGGGGTCAACCTGCCCGGCACAGGGCCAAACTCGCCCTTTCGGCCTACCAGGCGTCGTGGAACGCGGTAGGCCTCCAGCGCACGGTGCAGCCACACCGCGTGGGATTCATCCTCATGGCAATAACTGATGAATGCCTTGTAGCGAAAACCGGTCACAGGCAAATCCCTCTGCTGACCTCAAGAATTAATTTTTTCCCTCATTTTCAATCTTGGGATCGGTCTGTTTACAGTCACCGTTGCAGGCCTCGATCTGGTAGAAGTAATTCTGAGCATATTTGTTTTTGTCAATCAGCCTGAATTTCGTGCCATCTTTGAGACCAGTGAGATCGATAATCCCATATTCATCGGGATGAATTCTTGCGCTCTTTATCTTCACATAAAAGTCTTCGACCATCTCCGGTGTAAGATTTGCTTTTTGTATAAAATTCAGTTTGTCGGGATTGTCTTCAGATTCTGCTACCAGTTGCATTCTTTTGAATTTCCAACCATCCAACCCATCCAGAAGGAATTTAATATTTGCGGATCGCCCCTTGAAAACATGGACGCATCCGACTTGTTGCGGGTCTTGGCAATCCTCGTGATTGCCTGTGCTTTTGGGAATGGCTATCAAAGCATCGCTTGATACTGTCAAAGTGATGTCCGCTCTTTGAGGGAATGGAAAGATTCCAAACAGGACCCCCAGGACACCCAGTGCTGCGATGCCTACTCCGCCCCCGATTGCAAATGTTGATGGTTTCATGACTGACTCCTCTGCATAAAGAACAGGTTAACGTTTCTTCAAATAACGTCCCTGTCATGGATCGAGAGAGTCCTTTTAAGTGGAAATATTACCAGACTTTATGCGCTGATAGTGGTTTTATTCTAGTTATCCATAACTTAGCGAATCATTAACCGGACTTTGATTAGTCCTGAAAACTGGTTCAGCGGCCGGGGAACTGCTTTCAAAATGGTCCGAACCTGGCGAAGCGAGATATTACATTCATTTATGGCTGGCCTACTTTTTCTCTTTTTGCGCCACCGGGCCGCCGGCCTGCCTCCAGGCAGTGAAGCCACCCGCTATGTGGGCGACCGGACTAAGACCCATTTGCTGGGAAATTTGCGCCGCAAGCGCCGAGCGCCAGCCCAGGTTGCAGTAGAACAGAAATTTCTTCCCACAGGCGAACAGGTCCTTGTAATAAATGCTGTCGGGATCGATCCAGAATTCCAGCATGCCCCGGGGGCAGTGAAAGGCACCCGGAATATAACCCTCGCTCCACAGTTCGCGCACGTCGCGAAGATCGACGAATACCACATCCTCATTGCCGTGCAGCCCGAGCGCGGTTTCGATGTCGATGGTCTCGATTTCTTTTTCGGCTTCGGCAACCAGTTGCTGGTAGCCTTTGATGATGTTCAGCGCCATAAAAACCTCTCTTGGATCGGCAATGATAAAGTTTTACGAACGGCCTGGTTGCAAGCGCCCCGGACGGCCGGTTAGCGCGAATATCCTACGACAGGGTCACCAGGTCAATAATAAGGTCTTGATTTTATATCTTTTCGCAGACAACTTGTCCGCGTCAAAATCCGTCTCTTGGCGGAACTTCCAATTTAGGGGGTTAATCAATAACGAAAAAAAAGGCCGGATACACTTGGTTAAACGTATCCGGCCCGATTTTTCAGATAAAACCTAGAACCGGTAAAGCGCCTTCACATACCAATAGCCGCCGTTAAACCCAAAAGGCGCGGCGCGACGGGAATAAGTGAAAACTCCAGGTGAATCCACGATGCCGGGAATGCTTCCGCCACGAGATTGACCGATGAGGTTTTTATCCGGTGTCGTATCCGTCAGGTTATTGGCGCCAACCTGCATGGAGAATCCGGAATCACCAAAGCTGTATTCGACCAGTACGTCGGGAAATACCTTGGATCCGAATGTCTGCCGGTCGCCGTTGCCTTCCTCGACGGTGTAAGAGCCAAAGTAATTAATCCGCGCCAGGAACAGCCAGTTGCTGATGCCATAGGACCCGGTCAGGGAAGCGCGGTTGTCCGGTTGCCACTCTTCGATGATGGATCGATCCTGTGCGGTGAAAATCACATCTTCCAGACCCGCCAGCAAACCATCGGTATTAACATCGTCCGAAACGTCGGTGTTGATAAACGCTGCAGAGCCATCCAGTTTGAAGATGCCGCCATTGCTGGTTGGCATCGACCAGCTGAGCACTGCTTCGAAACCATCGGTCTTGGTTTTGCCGGCATTGGTGAAGAACTGGGCTGCGCCAATGCTGTTGGCTGCAAGAACATCCCGGATACTTTGTGGTATGGCGGGATTGGTCGCAGAAATTGCACCCGAAATGACGATGCGGT
>DATCZY010000142.1:0-5862 GCA_036525655.1 Lysobacterales bacterium
ATGCCAAATGACAACAGACCGCCAATTTCGGGGTGCGAATCATACACGATCGCTTTGACCCCATTGCGCGTCAGCACATCGGCGCATGCGAGGCCGGCCGGACCGGCGCCGATAATCGCCACCTTGTGCCCGCTCGCAACGACACCCGACAAGTCGGGACGCCAGCCTTGCGCGAAGGCGGTATCGGTGATGTGCCGTTCAACGGCGCCGATGGTCACTGCGCCGTATCCGCTGTTGAGCGTGCAGGCGCCTTCGCAAAGCCGGTCCTGCGGACAGATGCGGCCACAGATTTCAGGCAGGCTGTTGGTCTGATGAGCCAGCTCTGCAG
Source organism: Lysobacterales bacterium (assembly GCA_036525655.1). Classification (GTDB taxonomy): domain Bacteria; phylum Pseudomonadota; class Gammaproteobacteria; order Xanthomonadales; family SZUA-36; genus SZUA-36. The sequence continues at coordinate 329 of DATCZY010000142.1, forward strand.
CCTCGAAGATACGGCCTTCCGCGGCCAGCTTGAGCCAGTCGGGAATGTAATTGTGCACCGGGCATTTCCACTGGCAGTAAGGGTTGCCGCAGGCGATACAGCGCTCGGACTGCGCCTCACATTCGGGCTGTTGGAAAGGGTCGTAAATTTCGCGGAATTCGTGTCTGCGTGATTCGGTAGAGTGCTTGTGCGGTGTCGCGCGATCACGGTCAACGAATTCAAACCTGGTGCGAATGTTGATCTTGCTCATCCCACCACCCTCAATGGCACGGCGGTTTCGGCTGATTTGGGGTCTTCCCGCTTTGGATCGACAACCCGGAACTTGAGCATAAAGTGTTCAAAATTATTCAGGATGTGTTGCCCCCAGCCACTGCCGCTGTAGCGAACATGCGCCTCGATCAGTGATTTCACCAGCGCCTTGTCGGTACTGCCCTCATCCGCATTGAGCCTGGATACGGTCACCTGCGCGGGATTGCAGCGCCGTTCAAAATTTTCATCGATATCGAGAACGAAGGCCCGGCCACCGGTCATGCCTGCGGCAAAATTGGCGCCGGTGCGGCCGAGCACCATCACGGTGCCGCCGGTCATGTACTCGCAACCGTGATAACCCACACCTTCGACGACGGCGGTGGCGCCGGAGTTTCTCACCGCAAAACGTTCACCGGCCTGACCCGCGGCATAAAATTCTCCGCCGGTGGCGCCATACAGACAGGTGTTGCCGGCGATGGCGCTGCGCTTGGCAACGATACACGAATCGGCAGTGGGTGAAATGGCTATCCTGCCACCACTCATGCCCTTGCCGACATAGTCGTTGGCATCACCGAACAAACGCAGGTTCATGCCCCTGGTTGCCCATACACCAAAACTTTGTCCTGCCGAACCGGTGAAAGTGAGGTTGAATTGGGTGTCGCCTAAACCATCACGGCCATAACGGCGGGCTATTTCTCCGGCCAGGCCGGCGCCGACAGAACGGTCGTAGTTATGGATTTTAAACATCAGATCCGCGTTCTCAAGCTCCTGCATCGGCACCGCGAGACTGGCAACGATGCGCGCATTGAGTTCACCGCGGTCGTGCGGATGGTTACGAATACCCTGGTAACCGCCGCCCTTCTGACCGGCGGCTCCCGCGCTGATTAGAATCGGATCGAGATTGATACAACGTTGTTTGTCGGTCAGTGGTTCAATTTTTTCAAGCAGGTCGCTGCGCCCGATGATGTCCTCGAGTTTTTCAAAACCCAGGTAGGCCAGGTGTTCACGCACCTCCTCGGCAATGAAACGGAAGTAGTTCATCACCAGCTCGGGTAAGCCGTGGAAATGTTCGCGGCGCAGCTCTTCATCCTGCGTGGCAATACCTGTTGCACAGTTATTCAGATGGCAAATGCGGAGGTATTTACAACCCAGCGCCACCATCGGGCCGGTTCCAAAGCCAAAGCTGTCGGCACCGAGAATGGCGCCTTTGATCACATCCAGACCCGTCTTAAGGCCGCCGTCCACCTGCAATCGGACGCGATCACGCAAACCATTTGCAACCAGCGCATGGTGCGCCTCGGGCAAACCGGTCTCCCAGGGCGAACCGGCATATTTCACCGAGGTCAGCGGACTGGCGCCGGTGCCGCCATCGTGGCCGGCAATGGTGATGCAATCGGCGTAGGCCTTGGCCACGCCGGCGGCAATGGTCCCCACGCCGCGCTCGGCAACCAGTTTCACCGAAACCATGGCCTTGGGGTTGACTTGTTTGAGGTCGAATATCAGCTGCGCCAGGTCTTCGATCGAGTAAATATCATGATGCGGCGGCGGCGAAATCAGGGTGACGCCCGGTACCGCGTGACGCAGGGCGGCGATATGGGCAGAGACCTTGTGACCGGGAAGCTGCCCGCCCTCGCCCGGCTTGGCGCCCTGAGCGATCTTGATCTGCAGAATGTCGGCGTTTACCAGGTAGTGCGCGGTCACACCAAAACGCGCTGACGCAACCTGCTTGATACGCGAGTTGCGCAGGGTGTTGAAACGGGCGGGGTCTTCACCACCTTCGCCGGAGTTTGAGTGTCCCCCCAGCGTGTTCATGGCAACGGCCAGGGCCTCGTGAGCCTCGGGTGACAGCGCGCCGATCGACATGGCGGCGGTATCGAAACGCGGGAACAGTGTTTTGGCCGGTTCCACATTCTCAATCGGCGTGGTTTCCCTGGCCGGACGCAGTTTTAACAGGTCACGCAAGGCCGCCGGTTGTCGCTTATTGACGAGGTTCGCAAAACCCGCGTAGTCTTGCTGCAGACCGCTTTGCACGGCTTTTTGCAGCGTGGTGACCACGTCCGGATTGTATGCGTGGAACTCGCCATTCCAGGTAAACTTGAGCAGCCCCCCCTGTGACAGGGGTTGACCGAAATTCCAGGCCTTGTGCGCCAGTATTTTCTGATCGGCTTCGATCTCCCGGAAGCCGGCGCCACCGATATTGCCTGCCGCACCCGGACAGCAGAGGTCCGTGATTTCCTCACCCAGGCCAATGACCTCGAATAACTGCGCCCCGCGGTAACTGGTAACGCAGGAAATACCCATCTTGGAGATGATCTTGAGCAGCCCCTTGCGTGCGCCGCGCCGATAGTTCTTGCGGTGTTGCAACAGATCGCCCTTGAGTGCGCCACGGGCATGCAGATCGTTGATCACCTGGAAAGCCAGGTACGGATAAACGGCGGTTGCACCCAGACCGAACAATACGGCGAAGTGGTGCGAGTCGCGTGCGCTGCCGGTCTCGACGACGATGTTGCAGTCGCAACGCAGGCCGTCCCTGATCAGTCGCTGGTGGACGGCGCCGGTCGCCAGTGCCGCGTGCATGGGCAACTTGTCCGGACTGATATCGCGATCGGTGAGCACCACCACGACCGTGCCACTCGCTACAGATGCTGACACCTCGTCGGAGAGCCTTTTCAAGGCCGCCTGCAAACCTTCCTGCGGGGCGTAATTGAGACTGAAAGTCTGGTTGCTATACCAACGCTGATCCAGTTCGAGCAGTTTGCGGTACTTGACCACATTGAGCACCGGCCACGGCAGCACAACGCGGTGCGCCTGGGTACTGGTCTCCTGGAAGATGTTGTGCTCGCGCCCGATCAGGGTTTCCAGCGACATGGCTGAGCGTTCCCGCAAAGGGTCGATTGGCGGATTGGTCACCTGCGCAAATTGCTGACGGAAGTAATCGTAAACCGGACGCGCCTGGCGGGATAACACCGCGATCGGCGTATCATCACCCATCGAACCGGTCGCTTCCTCGGAGTTCTCAGCCATCACCCGGATCACGTGTTCGCGCTCTTCGTTGCTGATACCGAACAGCTTCTGAAAAACCGGCAGATCCTGGCTGGCCTCTTTCATGTAGACCTGCGCCGCCGTTTCCTCCTGCTCATCATTGCTGGAGATGCGGATGATATTTTCCGCCAGCCAGTCGGCATACGGATGGCGTGACTTGAGCGCATCGTCGATCTCACGCGAGCGCCACACATTGCCGAGCTTGGTATCCACGACGAACATCTCACCGGGTCCGACGCGGCCTTTTTCGACGACATCGGCCTCGTTGTAGTCCCATACCCCGACCTCGGAGGCCAGCGTCACCCAGTCGTGTTTAGTGATCACGTAACGCGCCGGACGCAGACCGTTGCGGTCAAGGTTACAGGTCGCCACGCGGCCATTGGCCATGACGATACCCGCAGGGCCATCCCAGGGCTCCACGTGCATCGAATTGAATTCGTAAAAGGCCCGCAGTTTCGGCGACATATCCGGCTCGGCCTGCCAGGCAGGCGGTATCAGGATACGCATGGCGCGGAAGACGTCCATGCCACCGGCAAGAAATAATTCCAGCATATTATCCAGCGAAGACGAATCGGAGCCTTCCTGGTTGACCAGCGGACGGATCTTTTGCAGATCGGGCAACAGCGGCGTCTGGAACTTGGGTGTACGCGCCTCGGACCAGCTGCGGTTGCCTTCGATGGTATTGATCTCGCCGTTGTGCGCGAGGAAACGGAAAGGCTGGGCATACCTCCAGTTGGGCAGTGTGTTGGTTGAAAAACGCTGATGAAAAAGACAGATGGCGCTTTTTAACCGATCGTCTTTCAGATCGGGGTAAAACTCCGGCAGGTTCTCGGGCATGACCAGGCCCTTGTAGACCGCGGTCAGGTTGGACAGCGCCGCCACGTAGAACATCTCATCCGGCTCGTCCATATTCATGTTTTCGGCGGAGGCCATACGCCGGGCAACGAAAAGCCGCCGTTCCATATCATGCGTACCCCAACCCGGAGGGGCATCGACAAAGACCTGCTCTATCGTCGGCATGGAATCCAGCGCTGTCTGGCCACAAACCCCGGGGTTGGTCGGCACACTGCGCCAGCCGGCAATGCTGAGCGTCTCGTTTTCGATATGTTTTTCAAGAATCTTGCGTGAACGCGCCGCTATGGCGGGGTCCGCGTTCAGAAACACCATGCCGACACCAAAAACCCGGCCCAGTCGCATGCCTTGTTGTTTTGCGACTTTCTTGAAAAAGGACTTCGGAAATTGCATCAGCACACCACAGCCATCGCCGGTCTTGCCATCGACCGCAATTGCACCCCGGTGCGTCATTCGCGCCAGCGCCGAACAAGCCGTGTTGACGAGTTCGTGACTGGTCTCGCCGTGCTTGTGTGCGATGAGGCCGAAGCCGCAGCTGTCTTTGGCCCTTTCCGGTCGATACAGGCCCTTGGTGTGATTACGTCGTTCCATAATTCGGGGTTCTACAGTGCGTCGTGAATGATAATCGCCCTGCAAATTGTGCTCCAAAGTGATTTGCAAAGCCGAATCTCCTATCCTACACGGTGACGGATATTTGAAAAGCCCTGATTGGAGACAAAATCAGCATTTTGAGAAATATTTACCTTGTGAACCGCTTTGCTTTAATGATTCATCGTCAGTGGAGCTTGGGCAAACAGCAAAGTGGCGCTTTCATCGCTCGTTTTAACGCAGACGGATATACCTGGCCGGTGCATTGGCCTATAAACCGTGTGAAGCGTTTACATTCAGGCTGGAGCAATTCAAATGACCCTGTTTTCAAAAACCACCCTTACCGCCCTTCTCGCTTCGTGTTTTGTAACGCCGGCATCTACACAAGAGCCCCCCACTGACCAGCCAGCGCAACCCCGGCCGATATGTGAATCAAATAAGCATTTTAGCGATTTCGATTTCTGGCTCGGAGAATGGAATGTCTATTCCAACGACGATGCGCGGCAACTGCAGGGCGCCAACTCGATCACCACGCATCACAAAAACTGCCTGATCATGGAAAACTGGACCAACCTGCAAGGCGGTACCGGCAGCAGCATGAACTATTACGATGTGGTTGAAGATCAATGGCGCCAGTTGTGGGTGGCCGACGGATATTCGATCGATTACACCGGCGGCCTGGACGCATCCGGCTCCATGGTTTTGAACGGTAAAATCAATTATTACAATACCGGCAAAAGCCATGCCTTTCGCGGCACCTGGACACCCGCTGAGGACGGCAGCGTACGCCAGCTTTTTGAACA
>DATCZY010000143.1:0-6849 GCA_036525655.1 Lysobacterales bacterium
GCACATCATTGTCTGCGGCCATTATGGCTGTGGTGGCGTAGTGGCGGCGATGGAGGACAAGGACCACGGCCTGATCGACAACTGGCTCCGGCATATCAGGGACGTGGACCGCTTCAACGCTCGCAAGCTGGAGGGCCTCGAAGCACAAGAGCGGCTCGACGCCCTGTGCGAGCTGAACGTCAAGGAACAGGTCACCAACGTGTGTAACACGCCCGTGGTGCAGAAGGCCTGGAAAGAGGGGCAGGACCTTTCAGTTCACGGTTGGATCTACAATATCAATAACGGGCTACTGAAGGACCTGGTCACTTTTGATTCATAAGGCGACCGCGAAAAACAACGCTCAGGCACAGCCTATAAACCGAAGCGTCCGCGCAGACCGGCGTAAAGCGCCCGGCCGGGGCGGACAAAGCCGAGAACCTCCTCGTAGCGTTTATCGAACAGGTTGCTGATACGGCCCGTTAACTCCAACGACTTTGTCAATTTCCACGAACCGGCCAGGTTGACAACGGTGTAGGCATCGATGTCTACGCGTTGGGCAACATAGGTGACGGGCGAAAAGAAATCGTCCTGTTGCGAGCCGTTATAGTTCAGCTTCAGGTTAAGGTTGCCACGATTCCGGGCGAAGGAGTAGTCGGCTGCCAGGCTGGCCAGGTGCCGCGGCCGCCTGATTTCGACCACCATCCGGCCGAGGTCGTTTTTTTCCATGGCATCGGTGTAGGTATAGGCGAGTACGAGTGTGAATGAATCATCCAAACGTGCATCGAGAACCGCTTCGATACCTTTGCGGGTGCTGTCGCTGTCCTTGTTTTGGGCCGTGAACAGGAATGTTGCCGGATCGAATACGAAACCATCGATTTCGTCCTGCAAATCCTGGTCAAAATAAGACAGCTGAAGTTGATAGCGGTCACTTGCCCAACGGCCATCCAGGCCGACTTCCCAGCCACTGGATGATTCCGGCTTGAGGTTTGGGTTGCCGATAAAGTAGTCCTCAAAATAGCCGTAGCGCTCGGTGAAAGTAGGCGCCTTGGAGCCTGTGCCGGCGGATCCGCGCAGACGCAGGGTAGGTGACAGCTGGTAGGAAATTGCCAGTTGCCAGGTCCGGGCGTCGTCAAAATCACTGTAATCGTCGAGCCTGGCGCTCGCCGTCCAGGTAAAGCCGGTGACGGGCTTGCCGATATATTCCAGTGCGTAAGCATTGACGTCATAACTCTGGTCCTGGTTGGGGTCGCCATAATCACTGGCCTCACCACGCTGCGAGAAGTCTATGTTCTCGTGCTCCAACGCAAAACTTAAGCGATGGTTTTTCGCCGCATCCAGGTCCACGCCGCCACGCAGACGGTAGTCGAGCGCCGTGGAGGCGGTAGAACCGGTCCATTGCCGGTCGCTGAAATTGTCATTGTCAGACTTCATCCGGTTTACCGATAAACTTCCCGACCACGGCTTTTGCCCGGGCTCATAACGTAATTCGCCGGTCAGAAAACCCTGGCTGGTTTCGGTTGCCCGGTCGGCATCTTCCGGCAGACCGGTAATGAAGTAGTCGATGTCGTCGTATTCGCTGGTCGCATCGATCCACTGCCCTGAAAACCGCAGTTTGAAATCATCAGAGGCATCAAATGCGACGGCGATATTGCCGGTGGTGTTTTTCGCACCATCCGTTTCGTTGCCGGTGCGCGACACGTTGCTGCCATCGGTATCGAAGTAGGACACGCCACCGTTGATCTGAAAAACCTTGCCCGAATAGCCGCCATCCACACTCGCGTTGAACGTGTCGAAAGAACCGGCTTCAACGTTTCCCGACAGGTACTGGTCTTCCACATCTTTTTTACGAATGATGTTGATCACGCCTGCGATGGCGTCGCTTCCCCAGGTGGCGCTTTGCGGTCCGCGAATGATCTCGATGCGTTCGATATTGGAGGTCAGGGCAAACTGGTATTGGAATTCACCACTGGCGGCCGGATCATTGGCGCGCACGCCATCCATCAGCACCAGTAGCTGGTTCGCTTCCGCTCCACGCACGCGCACCTGCGTTTGTGAACCGGCGCCGCCGGACTGGCTGACCGAAAAACCCGGGACATCACGCAGGAGGTCGGACAGGTACTTGACCTGTTTTTGCTCGATTTCCTCACGAGTTATGACGGTGACGGAGCTGCCGATATCGCCGACGGAAATCGGTTCGATCCTGGCCGTGACCAGTACGTGTTCAAGTTCCAGGGAGTCTTCAGCCATCAGCGGCTGGCTGAGCAGGGCGCCAAGAATAAGGCCAACCGCGATCGGACAGGTCTTCATTTTTTGTTTCATCATTGTTTTTCCAGCGCGATCTCACCCGAACGCGCAATGCTGTGCCGCTTGCGGTTGGTTGAAGCCGGGAGTCTGTTTCTGGTTCCGGTGGTGCCGGTGGAAGCAGTGCTCACCCGCTTCCGCCCGCCGCGGATGCACAAGTGAATAAAACTGCTGGCCGGTCTCCGGGCTTGCGAAGAGCGGTTAAAAACCGCTGATGACGGGTCGCCTTCCCATGTCGAAACACAGTGGCTGCAATGACCAGTACCTTCGCCTACCGTTGCGGGGGCAGCGACGGAATTGCCCAAATGGGGCTCACCGTCTTCCCGTTTAATCCCCCGACTGAGCAGTCAAGAGGACACCTGCAGACTGGCAGTCAGATTGATTGATTGGCGGGCGCTTGTCAAGAAGCAGGGTGCCTGGCGGTATAAAAAAACCGGCTCAACATTGTATGGGCGCCATGCGTGGGTACGCGTTACTCATCACCCTGGAACTGGTACCCGCCAAATTTCTCGCGCAACAACATTTTCTGGATCTTGCCCGTGGCGGAATGGGGTATTTCATCGACAAATTCGACGGCTTCGGGCATCCACCAATTGGCGATTTTGCCCTCGAGATAAGCCAGCAGGTCTTCCTTGCTGACGTCCGCGCCGGGCTTTCTCACGACGATCAGCAACGGCCGTTCGGTCCACTTGGGGTGCGGGATGCCAATCACGGCCGCCTCGGCAACACCTTCACACCCCAGTGCGGTATTTTCGATCTCTATGGACGAAATCCACTCACCACCCGACTTGATCACATCCTTGTCGCGATCGGTGATCTGCATGTAGCCCAGTTCATCGATATTGGCGATATCCCCGGTGTCGAACCAGCCTTCGTCGTCCAGGATGTTTTCGTCGCTCTTGTAATAGCCGCTGGAAATCGCCGGGCCACGCACCAGCAGGTGGCCGGAGGTTAAGCCATCGCGCGGCAGGTCATGATGCTGGTCGTCGACGATTTTCATCTCCACCAGGTATGGTGTGCGGCCCTGCTTGAGCTTCAACTTGATCCGCTCTTCACCCTGCAGGTGTTCAGTAGCGTGTTTCAGTTTGCCGGTGGTGCCCACGGGTGACATTTCGGTCATACCCCAGCCGTGGACGACCTCGACCTTGTACTTGTTTTCGAGGGTTTCAATCATCATGCGCGGGCAGGCGGCGCCGCCGATCAGCACCCGTTTCAGATAGGGCAGTTGCAGATCGTTATCCGCCAGGTACTGCAGCAGACCAAGCCAAACGGTCGGCACGGCGGCGGACGCGCTTACCTTTTCGCTGTCCAGCAATTCATAGACGCTCCTGCCATCCATTCCGGCACCCGGCATCACCATACCGGCGCCCGCCATCGGAACGGAAAATGCAATGGACCAGGCATTGGCATGAAACATCGGCACGATGGGCAGGACGTTATCGTTCGAATCCACGCCGAGTACGTCGGGCAGGTTGCACATCAGGCTGTGCAGAACATTGGAGCGGTGTGAATAAAGCACCCCCTTGGGGTTGCCGGTGGTGCCGGAGGTATAGCACAGGCCGGCAGCGGTATTCTCATCAAACGACGCCCAGGCAAAGTCCGCGTCAGACGCGGCCAGCCAGGTTTCATAGGCGTGTGCATTGGGCAGGCTGGTCGCCGGCATATGCCCCTCGTCGGTCAGGATGATGTATTTCTTAACGCTTGGGAGTTTGCCCGCGATGGCTTCTATCAGGCGCACGAAGGTCAGGTCGACAAACAGTATCTTGTCTTCAGCGTGATTCATGATGTAAACCAGCTGTTCGGCGAACAGCCTCGGGTTGAGTGTGTGGCTGATGGCGCCCAGACCCATGATGCCGTACCAGACTTCTACATGCCGGTCGGTGTTCCAGGCCATCGTCGCGATGCGGTCGCCCAGCGCCACACCCTCTTTTTGCAGGGCCTTGGCGACACGCAGTGCGCGTGTCCTCAGATCACGATAATTCATCCGCCGGATGGGACCTTCGACCGAACGGGTGACCATCTCGCGTTCGCCGTGATTCAAGGCCGCGTGGTCGATGATTGTTTGAACCAGCAATGGATAATTCTGCATCAGTCCCAGCATTTTTGTTTCCTTCCCAGTGTCAGTTTGTTTGTCGTTGTCATCCGAATAATATACCAGTTGTTTATTTTGCAGGTTCCTCTTGTAAAAAATTTTCCGTGCGGGTGCCGAAAATTTCGATTTTCATCGCTGCGCACAGGTGCAGCCAACGGGATGTTCCCAAGCTGTAGGCAATGGATTAGTATGGATCAACCACAATGATCTGCGAGGTATTGATATGCCCTTTTGGCAGCGGCTTCTGATTTTGCTGGTAGCGGTGATGGCGGTCAGTTTTATAGTTGGCCTCATCTGGCATGCGATGTGGGGATATTACCTGCCGAGTTATATCTCCGGCCTGGTGGGTGGTCTTTCTGCGGTATGGATCTGGGATATCCTGAAAAAGACCAAACCCAAATAAACCAGATTGCCTTCACATTGAAATTGAGCAAGGCCGTGGGCCGATTTGGCGCCATGGCCGCATGGAACGTCTTATGACTGGAAGACGACTATTCATCCACACTGTTTTTCTTTTCCTTCTGCCGCTGATCGTCGCGGGTTTCGGGATTTCGTTGCCCGGCGCCATTGCCCTGGTTGTTTTCGCACTTGCCTGGCGCTGGATGATCACTTTAAGCGGTATCATCGCACCCGAAAAGACACCTGATATCGAGTTGGAAACGATCGCCGCCAGCCACTTTGTTGAAAAAGTGCGCTGGTGCATGGACCGCCTCGGCATCGAGTACACCGAACGTCAGTGGGTGGGCGTATTGGGTGTTTTCACGATGGGGCGGTCGGTTCCCACGCTTAAAATCCGTACCGGCCTGGTGCGCTCGCATATCGGCAATTCCCCTGAAATATTGCGCTATTTGTGGGGCGCTTATGCGGCAGAATTGGGCGAAAAGGCGCGCTTTCTCGAACCGACGCCGGAGCGCCTTGCCATGGAGAAGCGGCTCGACCGCTATGGCAGGGATTTGCAGGTATGGGTTTATTACCACATCCTTGCTGACCGCAAACTGACACAGCACGCCTGGGGTTGTGAGAGTCCATCCATACCCGCCTGGCAACGTTACCTGGTCATCGCCCTGTACCCGGTTTTGGGTTTCCTGTTGCGTAAGGCCTTTCGCATTAGCGATAGCCATTACGCCAAGTCCGTGCAGCACATCGAGGATATCCTGGCGGAAATAGACGCGGCGCTCGCGGATGGGAAAGTGTCCATTCTCGGGGACGAAATGATCAACTATGTCGATATCACCTTTGCGTCATTTTCCGCACTGTGGTTGCAGCCGCCCGGGTTCGGTCGTGAAAAAGCCGATGCGGTGCGTGTCGACCGTCAGCAGGCGCCGGCTGCAATGCGCGCGGATATCGAGCGCTGGATTAGGTCCTATCCACGCGCGACCGGTTTTATCAACCGGCTTTACGAGGCGGAACGTATCAGCTGAAAGGCTTTCCCGGGCTGTCCGTTACTTACGCTTGTTTCTGCACGGCGGTCATGCACTGCCGTGCACGTTCCTCGATAGCATCCCAACGCCCGGCGGCGATGTCGGCTGCCACGAACAAAGGCGCGACGAAACCGGCGGCAAACGCGCCAGCGGCGATCCATTCGCCTGCATTGTGTTGATCCACGCCATTGGTGGGTACGATTTTCAAATAAGGCATCGGGCCGAGTACGGCCCGCACCCAGTCAGGGCCGCCATGCGGGCACGGAAAAAGTTTACAAAGCTGGGCGCCGGCACGGTGGGCGCGCAACATCTCCGTTGGGGTATGGGTGCCGGGCATGCTGGCCACACCCAGTTCGTTGGCGGCGGCAATCACGGCTTCATCGACAACCGGTGATACCAGGAAACGCGCGCCGGCCTCGACCGATTGCCGCGCCTGCGTCGCATCCATGACTGTTCCGGTACCGACCACCAGACCATCGCGACGTGAGAAATCCTGGACCAGTTCATAAACCCCGGGAATGGTCAGGGTGAACTCGATAATTTTGAAACCGCCGCGAATGGCTGCTTCCATTGCCTTTGCGGCCTTTTCCTGGTCGTTGGTGCGTAAAATCGCGCTGGCTTTATCGCGGCCGAATTGTTCGACGAAAGCTTCTGGTGTCACGGCGTCTGCTCCTGGGATTGCGAGTGCATGAGAGCGAATGTTAACCGTAAACCCGCGTTTATCACAGTGATCGGAGGCAAAAAATACAGGCGTCAAATCATGATGTGTTCTGTGTGCTCATGGTCCGGTCGCAGTCCTTCAAACGCAAAGTGAAAACCCTCGGAACGATTGTTTTATCGGGGGTCTATTCTTCCCCATCCAAAAATCTTATTGCTTCGGTCAGGATTGCCGCATCCGGGTGTTTGTGCGCCATACCCGGGACGATGATCAGCTTACTGTGTTGCGCGCCCGCTTCCAGGTAGCGCTTGTGCGCACGCCGGGTTTCCATCCGGTTGAAATCCTTGGAACCGGTCAAAAACACGAAGCGGTTCCTGAGCACTTGTTCGACATCCGGG
>DATCZY010000144.1:0-2228 GCA_036525655.1 Lysobacterales bacterium
TCTTACCTTGCAAGACATGGGTTATAACAATGTGGTTGATCTCAACGGTGGCTTTAAAGAATGGATCTCTGAGGGCAACACCTTCTACAACCTGCACGGGGAAAATAGGGTAGTGACTTACCAAAAAGAAGAGTAGCGCAAAAAACGGGTGCCTTTAGTTCATCGGACTCATCCTCGCATATACCGGGAAACGGACAGGTATCCACTTCTAGCGGTTTTGAGTCCTTCGTAGTGTTGAAATTTATCTCAAATGAGTAGCAAATTACTGCCAGTAAGCCGCTATACGCCAGGTGTATTTTTTAGAGATTCGATGGACCGGACCCGGCCAATGGCAGAATTATCGTTTGAGCCGCTCTTTGACTCAAAGTGTTGTTCAAAATCTCGAGCACCTTATCGCGACTAGTCTTTCTCGGGCAACCTCCTTTCCGCCCAATCCGTGTGGAACTTCCACTCCTCTTCAGGGTTGTCCCAGGATTTTTTGGCGCTCATGTATGGCCACAATGCATCGATAAACTGAACGATTTCGTCACGTGTATAGCTTTGCTCATGACCCAAGTTGAGTGCCAGCATTTCTCTGATAGCCCAGGCGATTGTCTCTCCCGCGCCTCCCTGCGACGCCACCAGGTATCTGCCCCTCGGATTTTCTTCGAACAAGGCTTGTTCAATCGCCCGGGCGACGGCATCCGGCGGTGTTCCTTTATTCTTAAAACCGGGCTCCAATCTCTCCTTGCAGTTGTCAAGAATCCCCTGACGACGGGCTTCGAAAACACCCCAGTCATCATTCTTGTCATCCAACAGTCGCTTGCATCTCGTCATGCCCACTTCCGAGGCAAACTCGCCCGGGTTCACTGCGGAGACGTGTACACCAAAGGGCTGTAGTTCTTCAGCGAGCGAATCTGTCATTGCCTCAAGCGCATGCTTGCTGCCCGCATAGATTCCGGCGGTGCCAGCGGACAGCACGCCGGAAATGGAGCTGATATTCACAATACGCCCTTTTGACTCCATGATCATCGGTGCAAATGCTTTCGTGACCCGAAAGACACCGAACACATTGACGTCGAATTGGAATTGGAAGTCTTCTTCCGTTGCCACGATGATCGGCTTCTGGACGAATACACCGGCATTATTCACCAATCCCCAAAGCCCGCGACCCTGTTCCTTTATCAGCCTGGCAGCCTCATCTATCTGCTCCTGGATGGTCACATCGAGGCGCACAGCCATTATGTTGTTGATCTTATTCAGTTCGCTCATATCCGCGTCCTTGCGGGCGCCGGCGTAAACGAAATAACCTGCCTTGGCAAGATGCTCGGCTGTCATGCGGCCGATGCCAGTCGTTGCGCCAGTGATGAGAATGGCCTTCTGGTCACCAACATGACCGTCCGCTGCTACCGATGATATCGGCCACAGAATGATAAGAATCACTGCAATTGATACGACATTCTTCACGATGCTCACCCTATTCGGTGCCCAAGCCAAGCAATGGTGGTTATGCTAAAGACAACTTGGTAAACCCGCAACGATGGAACTGCGCCTGCAGATCAACTCATGTGGGTTAGATCAGCACTGCCGGTAGCATCTTATTGAAATCGTTCAAGCGATACCGTTTGTGGAACGTACTTGGCGATTCCTGCGTTTGGCAGCTTCTGACCGTTTCCGGCTATAGCCCATACCAGGAACCGACATTCCGCATCCCGCCAGTAGCCGGCTATTGATTTAGCGCAATTTCCACCAACGCAATATAGCCGCGGTCGATGGCTGCCTGAAGCCCGGCGACCGCCTTTGCCGTGTCGCCACGCAGGCGCGCCTATAGTACCCAGCACCAGGAGCCAGGTGGAACTGACATATCCAATTGCGACCCGGAATACGTTGCGACGTTTCAGTTCACTGAAAAATGACAAGAGTTGGGTTCTTTGTGTCCGCTATAATTGCCAGGCAACTTTGCTAAGCCAGAAAATGCCAAAAGAATCATTGGAAATCACCGGTTCGCGGTTACGTGAAGGACTGTTGTTGGCCGGAAGCATTTTTTGTAGTTGTTGAAGATCGGGTAAATTCTATAGCTGTTTTGTGTCGGAAGGCAGTCGTTCGCTCTTCGCAAATGTCAAGGGCAGCTAACGGTCAGAAGCAGACCCAGGGCGCTCATCGAAAGCCTGGCGGTTATTAACGGAAGGGGCGTTTGAGTAACGAGGTTTTGGCGAAAACAAACAGTATTTTCCAGCAGGCACTTAATC
>DATCZY010000145.1:0-5995 GCA_036525655.1 Lysobacterales bacterium
GCTTCAGGCCTGCATCAATTCGCGCAACGTTTTACCCCTGGCCAGCTTCGGTGCATTGCCACCCACCCCCGCAGCACGCTGCAAAAACATGTCTCTGATCGCCCAACTTCGTTTGACCAGCCCCAGCCCGGCCCGTCTTAGCGGTGACAGGTATCCGATACCGAACACGCTGCGCAATGCATGCATGCCAAATGCCATGGTCTCGGATTCTGATCGTCTCCAGCGGTCGTAATCGTGTAAAACGGAGACCGCGCCAATGTCCGCGCCCGCGAGACGCGCCGCGATCAATGATTCTGTCAGGGCCGCCGCATCGGCAAACCCGAGGTTGACACCCTGCCCGGCGAGCGGGTGTACGACGTGGGCCGCATCCCCCATCAACACGGTTCGCCGCGACGCGTAACTTTCGCTCAGACGCATGCTCAGCGGAAAAGCCGCACGCGGACCCAGTGTTTCGACCCTGCCCAGCCAACCGCTGCTGGCGTCGTCCAGTTCACTGGTAAACGCGACATCATCCAGGGCCAAAAGGCGTTTGGCATCGACAGAGGGCCTTGTCCAGACAATCGAAGAGCGACCGTCTGCCAGGGGTAAAAAAGCCAGTGGCCCACCCGTTAAAAACCGTTGCCAGGCCACGCCCATATTGGGCTTCTGCTTACCCACAACCGCGACCAGGGCGTGCTGGTTATACGCATAGTGATCCTGACTGATACCGAGGCTCTTGCGCACCCGGGATGCGGCCCCATCGGCGCCTACGACCAGACCGGCCATGATGACCTGGCCGCTGTTGAGCGTTACCCGGTTCTGTTGTCCACACACCTCGATTCTTTCAAGATGATCCGGGCAATATATGTCCACCAGACCACCTGAGCTGACCACTTGCCAGACCGACCATTGCAGCAGTGCGTTCTCGATGATCGTACCAAGACGTTCCAGGTTGAATACGGGCGCGTCGAATACCAGCGGCTCCAGTTCCACGCCGTCTTCCACCTGCATACGCCGGTAAGGCCGGACCCGTTGAGCGCTGATCGCTTTCCACGCACCCGCCTGCTCGAGCACGGCAGCGGAACCAGGCGAAATGGCCGACACCCGCAGACCGACTTCAGATGCACCGTCAAACGGCTGCGGTTCAACGGCTTCTACCAGCGCCACGGAAAAGCCGGAACGGGAAAGCAGGCTGGCCAGCGTGGCGCCGACCATACCCGCACCGATAACGACCACGTCGTAACTTGAAGTCTTCATGCCAGCCTCAGTGGTTCGCCAAGCGCCAGGCGCGGAACCCTGCCGCGGTAACCCATGGCCTTGATGGCTGAGTAACGGCGCAATGAGGGTAATATCGCGTGCGCGATCAGACCGGTGGTGCGCAGCCCCGCCGCCAGCGGCGAGGGATTTGAAAAAAGCCGGGTCATACCATCTGAAGCTGCAATGGTGCCGCGCTGATCCTGCCGCCGCCATGCACTGTAGGTATGCAGCAGCCCGGTTTCACCCGGGTCGCCGCGGTCGTCATCGGCGAGTATTTCCGCCAGCACTGCCACATCCCTCAGCGCCAGATTAAAACCCTGTGCCCCAATGGGGTGGATCGCGTGGGCCGCATTACCCAGGATCACCAGGCGCTCGCGGACATCCTCGGTGGCGCGCACCAGCCTGAGTGGATAGGCGGTGCGTTTCCCCACTTTCAAAAGCGCGCCCAGTTGCCTGGCAAAACGTTCTTCTGCGCGCGCCAGGAAAGATTCATCGTCCAGGGCCAGTATTTCCTCAGCGCTTTGGGTCGCAACCGACCAGACCAGCCCGCAACGCTTTCCGGTGTGGGGTAACACGGCGAACGGGCCGGTATCTGTCAGGCATTCAAAAGCCCGCCCCTCGTGTGCCAGTTCGGGTGTGATATTGCAGATGATTGCGGTCTGGCCGTAGTCGCGCTTTTGCACGGGAATCTGCAAGCGGTCCCTGATGAATGAGTTTGCTCCGTCCGCAGCCACCACCAGGCGCGCCTGCAAACTGGTTTCGCCCCCGGCGGTTTCAAGACGCAGGCGGGTCGCGGGTCCGCCAATTTCAATTTCCCTGACGCTTGCCGGGCTGAGCAATTCGATGTTGCCGGTCCGCTGCAGTAATCCCGTCACCGCGACGCCAAACCGGCGCGCCTCAACCACGTGACCGAACTCCGTCAACCCCATTTCAGCCGGGTCCAGCACCACCTTTCCCGGCCGCCCGAGTTCGGTAATATGAATTTTACGTATGGCGGTCGCATCGGCCTCGAGCGATTCCCACAATCCGATCCCGGACAATATACGGCACGAACTGTGGCTAATGGCCAGTGTGCGGTCATCGTAGCTGGGTTGTTCGGCTGCCTGGTAGGCCACGGCCTCGATCACCTTGATGTCATAACCCAAAGGCGCCAGTGCAACCGCCAGGCTGGCCCCGGCCAGGCCGCCACCTACAATGGCGATATCACAGTTCATGATGCCATCAGCTCTTCGATGTCGGCGATTGTTTTACAGATATCCGAAGTCAGGACATCCGCCTCTTCCCGGGTCACCACGACGTTGTCTTCGATACGTATTCCGATGCCGCGCCAGATTTCATCCACCGCCGTGGCGCTCGGCGGAATATAGATACCCGGCTCGACCGTGAACACCATTCCGGGTTCCAGCACGCGCGAGTGACCGTCTATTTCGTATTCGCCCACATCGTGCACGTCCAGCCCCAGCCAGTGACCCGTGTTGTGCACGTAGTAGTCCTTGAAATACTCTTCTTCCAGGGCCTCATCGAGGCTGCCCTTGAGGATACCCAGGTCAATCATGCCCTCGGTTGCGATACGCACCGCCGTTTCATGGACGTGTTCCCAGGGGTTTCCCGAACGCACCGAATCTATTGCTTCGAGTTGCGCGTGCAGCACCACCTGGTACAGGTCCTTTTGTGGCCCTGTGAATTTTCCGTTGACCGGGAAGGTGCGGGTGATGTCCGATGCATAACCATCCAATTCGGCGCCGGCATCGATCAGCAGCAGGTCACCGTCGTTGAGCGTATCCCGATTACTGATGTAGTGGAGAACACAAGCATTGGCGCCGCCGCCAACGATGGGCACATAGGAGGCTTCGCATTGATTGCGGACGAAGGTGTGCAACAAGCCGGCATGAATCTCCGCTTCATTCATACCCGGTTTACAGGTTTGCATCGCCTGCCGGTGCGCGCTCGCCGCGATACGCGCCGACTTTCTCATCACGGTAATTTCCGTCCGGCTCTTGAACAGGCGCATTTCGTGGAGACTGTGCCCGAGTGCAATGATTTCGTCGGGTGCATGGAATTTTTTACGTGTCTTGGCGCGGAATTCATTCATCCAGCCAATCAGGTGGTGGTCGAAGTCAGGATCCTTGCCAAGGTCATAACAGACCCTGTCACGCCCGTGCAGCATCTCCGGAAGTTGCTTCTGCATTTCGCTGATCGGAAAAGCTTCGTCAAAGCCATACTGTTCGACCGCACCTTCGGTGCCTGCCATCAGCCCATCCCACATTTCGCGGTGCGGATCCCTTTCACGGCAAAATAGGATCGAACGACCCTCCTTACCCTGCGGCAGCAGCACGATCATGGCATCGGGCTCGCAAAATCCGCTCAGGTACAGAAAATCGCTGTCCTGACGATAAGGGTACCTGACGTCATTGTTGCGAATCTTGTGCGTAGCGGCGCGGACGATGACGACCGACTCATCGCCAACTATTTCCATCAGGCGGCGGCGGCGTTTTTCATACTCTTTATTTTTGATCATACGGTTAATTTCACGCTGGCTTCGAAACACTCAATGAATTACGTCCTCTATCTCAGGGCCACGCAAATCTTCCCTGATCATCAGGATGACGACCCTTATATATTCAACGATCTCAGTAAAAGCATTTTCGTCCTCATCGCTCTCATCGGTGTCGCTGACATCCGCGGTAGATATTTGCTGGAGATCCCGCAAGGCGTCATTGGCCTCGTCGGACATGGCGCTCAATGTTTCGTCGCCGCTACTGCCGAGGCCAGCCAGGAACCCGCTGCACCATTGTGAAAGCGCCATGGTGCGCTCCTCCAGCATCTCGTCATCGTTTGGCAACCACAGGGAAAACCCCATATCCTCATCAGACAATTGCGCCCGCGTTGCATTGAGCAGATCCTCGAGCGCCATCCTGAGCCCTGAACCCGGCGTCTTTACCAGTTCGAGCATATCCAGCAAACCCATCAACGCGTCCAGGCTGGCATCCGGTAAACGGCACAACAGACCGCAGGTGATGCCATGGCATTCGGCCAACTCCGGCGCATCGAGGTTGCCCTGGGCCAGGGCCAGCGTGTGTTCAAAATCTGGTAATTGGGCGGTACTCATGATTGGTAATCTCAGTATCGTTTAAGGCTTTGTACCCGGAGGAAGTGATGGTATCAGTTGGGCAGTTGGCTTCAAAGCACGATCATTTAAACCGTTGATTTTCATTTTGCTGATTGACCCCTATTATCTGTCAAATTATAGTGTTGTCATGGACTCCTTAGAACAAACCGATAAAGACCTGCAACGGCTCGAGAAGCAACTCCACAAGCTGCTCGCTCAAATCCAGAAACTTCGTGAAGAAAATCATTCTTTGCACGTACGTCAGGAGGCACTGGTGACGGAGCGCGCTTCACTGGTGGCCAAGAATGACGAGGCGCGCACCAAGGTTGAGGCCATGATCAATCGCCTCAAGGGACTGGAGCAAGCCTGAACCAGCATGGAAAACGTAAAGTCTGAACCCATCTCGGTTGAGATTCTCGATCGCGAATACCAGTTCGCCTGCGAACCCGCGGAACGCGAAGCACTGAAAGCCGCCGCGCTTTTCCTCGATGAGCGGATGCGCTCCATCAAGAACGCCGGCAGGCTGATGGCGCTTGAACGCATCGCCGTTATGACCGCACTTAACCTTTCAGATGAGTTGCTCAAACTGCAAAAGATCGAAAAACACCGCCAGCAAAATGTAGATAGTCGCATTCGGCTGCTCGTCAATGAACTTGATGATGCGCTCGATGAACATATGGGCTAGAATTAACTAGCCCTCTGTGGTGTTTGCCAGTGGGCCTGATATACGCCTTGTCCCTAATTTATAACTTAGGGATGGTCTATCTGAACGCCGTTGTGCATGTTCGCCCAAGTGCGAAAAGCCTGAAGCACAGGAAGCCGTCCCACTTGAACCTTCTGGTTCAAGGTAATCAGGTCTGCAGCGGCATCCACGGAGGGTTAATTTTATCCGGCTCCCGGTTTCAAGCCATGGCGCCAACATTAATTAATCCGACAGTTTTGCTTTAACGCGTCAAGTTACCGGTCCAATTGTGAATCAAGCCAAATCAAAATTGCGCCGCCAGCTACGCACCGTCCGGAACAGCTTTTCAAACGCCCAGCGTGCTGAGCATGATGCGGCTATCGGCCGGCACCTTTCCGAGCTGGTCAAATCCCGGCGCGCCGTCTCAATTGCCTGCTATTGGCCATTTAACGGCGAACCCGATATCACCCCGGCGTGCAGACAATTAATGCTCGCGGGCTACAGGCTGTCGCTCCCGGTTGTCACGGGTGAAAACGGTCACGAAATGAATTTTCATTCATGGCGCGCAGACACCGGTCTGAGTAAAAACAGGTATGGTATATTGGAACCACAGAACACCGAACGCGTTCCGATTTCCAGCATCGATATGCTCTTTATGCCATTGGTGGGTTACGACCGGTTTGGCAACCGGCTCGGCATGGGCGCGGGTTACTATGACCGGTGCCTGGAAACGAGACGTGACCTGCCCGCACCATTGAGAGTCGGCATTGCTTATAGCCTGCAGGAAATTGATCGGGTGGAAGGAGAACAATGGGATATTCGACTCCATGGTGTTGTCAATGAACGCGGCTGGATGGACTTTGCCGGCCAGCAAACATTTGCAAATAATGCGGAGAAATAAATGAAACACTGGCTGGTAAAAAGTGAACCGAATGTTTTCAGTGTCGATGACCTGGCGCAATGCCCCG
>DATCZY010000146.1:0-2008 GCA_036525655.1 Lysobacterales bacterium
GGCCCACGAGCACGACAGAAACAGCCCTGACGGCACACCTGCTGATGTCCGAACCGCCACAGGATGACAAGTTTTTGCATCACCTTGCATCGCAGCTCAAAGCAAGGTTTAACATCTCACATGCAACATTTCAGATCGAACGCGGCGATGACGATCACCCCTGCATGCAGTCGAATAACTGCGCCAAGTGAATAGCGGGTAGCGTGCTGCTATCCTTGGAATCACCGAATAGGCCCCGGCGGGAGAGGACTTGATGGCAGACAACTATTTCGTACAGGCATTCGTTTATCTGGCAGCAGCCGTCATTGCCGTTCCAATTGCCAAACGACTCGGTCTAGGTTCTGCGCTGGGTTACCTGCTGGCGGGGGTCATCATCGGTCCGAACCTGTTGTCGCTGGTGGGTCACGAAGGCCAGGATGTCATGCACTTTGCCGAATTCGGTGTGGTGCTGATGCTGTTCCTCATTGGTCTTGAGCTGCAGCCTGCTGTTTTGTGGCGTATGCGTGTTCCGATCATCGGGTTGGGTGGCTTACAGGTCATCGTCACTGCAGCCACCGTTGGTCTGCTGTGTGTGTATGCGGGTTACGAATGGCAAACTGCCCTGGTGATTGGCCTCGTGCTTTCCATGTCATCGACGGCCATCGTGCTGCAAACGCTGGACGAGAAAGGCTGGTTGAAGACCGTCGCCGGCAAGCGCAGTTTCTCGGTGCTTCTGTTTCAGGATATCGCGGTCATATTGATGTTGGCGGTTATCCCGTTCCTTGCCCTGCCGGCCTTCATGGATGGCGAGCAGCTGTTGCAGCACGCATCGGGTGCGGCAGAATCAGCGCGGCCAGGATGGTTGAGTGCCATGTTGATCCTGGGTGTCGTGGTGGGCATCGTGCTGGCTGGCAGATTCCTGACCCGGCCGTTTTTCCGCTACATTGCAAAGACCCGCAGCAACGAGATTTTCATTGCGACCGCACTGCTATTGATCATCGGCGTCACGCTGGCGATGGGTGGGGTGGGCCTGTCACCAGCTTTGGGTTCGTTTCTTGCCGGTGTGGTGCTGGCCGACAGTGAATTCAGGCATGAACTGGAAGTCAGCATCGAGCCGTTCAAGGGTCTGTTGCTTGGTCTGTTCTTTATTTCTGTTGGTGCAAGCATCGACCTGCGCCTGATTGTTTCGGAGCCGATGATGATTGCCGGATTGGTGCTGGGGCTGATGCTGGTCAAGTTCATCGTGCTGTTGATCCTCGGTCGCATTTTCAAACTGCAGTTTGCGGATAACCTGATGTTCAGTTTCGCGCTCGCCCAGGGCGGCGAGTTCGCCTTCCTGCTGGTCTCCTTCGCGTTGCAAAACCATGCGCTGAATCTTGTCATCGCCAATAAGCTGATCCTGGTGGTCGTGCTGTCCATGATGTTGACGCCGCTGGCCATAATTTTTCTGGAGAAGGTGATACAGCCACGTTTGATCAAGGCTTACGGCAAGCGTAAGGACGATGACATTGGTGGCGCCGAAACTCCGGTCATCGTCGCCGGTTTCGGCCGCTTTGGCCAGGTGGTTTCACGTCTTCTCAAGGCGAGTGGCTTTGCGTCGACTCTGCTGGACCATGATGCCGGGCAGATCGAACTCACCGAGCGCTTTGGCAACAAGGTGTTTTACGGTGACGCTGCCAATGGGGAATTGTTGAGATCGGCCGGTGCGGCTCACGCACGTTTGTTGGTCATTGCCATAGATGACCGTGAAAAGGCCGTCAGGATGATCCAGGTTGCCCGCAACCAGTTTCCCGGTCTGAAGATTTTGGCAAGGGCTTACGATCGTACCCATGCCTATGAACTTATTCATGCGGGAGCAGATTTTATTGCCCGCGAAACCTTCGGCTCGGCGCTGGCCATGGGCGAAGAGGCGCTCAGGCTACTGGGGCAAAGCGAAAATCGCGCAAAACGCATGGTCGAGAAATTCGACAGGCATGACACCGAGGGCCTGCACAAGCTCGCCGATGTTTGGGGCGATGACCACGAATAC
>DATCZY010000147.1:0-9510 GCA_036525655.1 Lysobacterales bacterium
TTCAGCTTCAAGCCGGGCCTGCAATTGCCCGTCTGCGGTTGTGCTGGTGGTCTCGTTGCCGGGCGCTGCGTTTGCCATGGTTCCTGCTCCGAGGAAAAGCACTGCTGCCAGCATCGTCAGGGTAATTTGATATTTCATAAAAATTTGCCTCATCATTCAATCAAAGTGACGCCATGCGACCGTAGTCTTTCTGCCACTGCTGCTGGTAAATCTGGGCCAGGTCCAGCAACAGGTTGACGCGTTGACCCCACAGATCGATCGAGTCGGGAGTTAAACTCAAACCGTTATCCACCTGTGCGATCAGGTCTTCAAGTTCGGCCACGTAAATCGCGGATTCGGCTGGCATCGAACTGGTTTCCTGTCTCAACTTTGCGACCTGTTCTTCCATGTTCTGTGACAAACCTATCAGCGCATTAATATTGTCTTGCACAGGTACAGACGCAGAATTTGCCACGGACGTCGCAGGCGCGCTCGAAGACGGGTTGATGGGCGTGCTGTTTTCGGTGTTGAATACCGACACACTAATTGCCAGCACGAGTCCCGCGGCGACTGCCATCAAGACGCCGGCCCTTTGCCGGTTGCGTTTGCCGGCCTGCTGGTCAAGCAGCGCGGCTTCGATCTGATTCCAGCCGTCATAGCCGGGTTCAATGGCATCCAGCTCTCTCAAACCGAGCGGGTCAGATGAATTTTGTGTCCATTGATCGTGTGCGTTCATGTTCTTCCCATTACGCGATTGCGTTTAAAGTTGCGTTATTAGAGACGGTTGTTTCGCTGTCGGAGATCAGCATCCTGAGCCTGGCCCGGGCGCGGTTGAGACGGGTCTTGGAATAGCTTTCCGTCTTGCCGACCAGTTTTGCGATTTCAAGGTGTTTGTAGCCCTCCACATCGTGCAGCCATACCACCATGCGGTCCTCGTCATCGAGTTGCTGCAGAGCCTGGTCGAGATCCATGCATTGACCTATCCCGTCCTGCTCACCGTTGGCGGGGGACATGTAATCTTCGAGTTCAACGGCATCGTGCCGCGGTTGCCTGCGTAAAGCGCTAACTGCATGGTTGACGATCACGCGGCGCAACCAGGCCCAGAATGGTGCGTCACCTCGGTACTGATGCATACGTTTAAAGGCGCTTATGAAGGCTTCCTGAGTCACGTCCTGGGCCAGTTCGCGGTTGTTGCAAATCCTCGTGGCCACGGTAAATGCCTGTTTATGGAACTTGCGATATATTTTTTCACAGGCACGCAAATCTCCGCGCTTTGCTCCAGCAAGCGTCAGTTCGTCGATTTCCATGTCAAAGCCTGATCCCTTCATCGCTCAGTAGGACGTTGTCAATGGCAAAAAGGTCGCAAGAATCGGCATATTAATCATAATATAGAGGAATGAACTGAAAACGGCCGCAAGAAGCGGCCGTTTTAGTAACATCGGGAGTTAGAACCCCTTACCAGATTTTGACCCGTTCTTCGGGCGGCAGGTACATACCATCACCTTCTTTAACGTCGAAGGCCTCGTAGAATGCCGGTACGTTAACCGCTGCGCCATTGGCGCGGAATTTGGGCGGTGAATGCGGGTCGACGGTCAGGCGCCGTTTGGTTTCTTCATCACGGGCCTTGGAGCGCCAGACCTGTGCCCAGCCAAGGAAAAAGCGCTGGTCGCCGGTCCAGCCGTCGATGACGGGTGCTTCCTTGCCATCCAGAGACATCTTGTATGCCAGGTAAGCGATACTCAGGCCGCCGAGGTCGCCGATGTTTTCACCGGAGGTGAACTGGCCATTGATGGTCAGGCCGTCAATGACATCGTAACCGTCGTATTGCGCGGCCAGCGCATTTTTACGCACATCGAATTTCTCGGCGTCTTCCGCCGTCCACCAGTCACGCAATACGCCATCACCATCAAAGCGTTTGCCTGAATCGTCAAAGCCGTGGCCGATTTCATGGCCGATGACCGCACCGATACCGCCGTAGTTCACGGCATCATCTGCCAACACATTGAAAAACGGTGGTTGCAGGATCGACGCCGGGAAAACGATCTCATTCCAAACGGGGTTGTAGTAGGCATTTACGGTTTGTGGTGTCATGCCCCACTCGGTCTTGTCAACCGGCTTGTCGAGTTTGTCGATTTCGCGGTTATAGGCGAAAGTCCTGCCGTTTTTGATGTTGGTGATCAGGTCACCGTCCACGACTTCGAGTTTGGTGTAATCGATCCACTTGTCGGGATAACCAATCTTCG
This sequence comes from Lysobacterales bacterium, assembly GCA_036525655.1. Taxonomy (GTDB): domain Bacteria; phylum Pseudomonadota; class Gammaproteobacteria; order Xanthomonadales; family SZUA-36; genus SZUA-36. The sequence goes on from DATCZY010000147.1 coordinate 2,223, forward strand.
GTGTGAATTTGTGTAATTTGTCGAGCGCCTGCTGCTTGGTTTCCTCACTCATCCAGTCGAGGTCAAGAATGGAAACCTCGTAGGCCTTGATCAGGTTTTGGATCATGGTGTCCATCCGCGCTTTGGATTCGGCCTGGAAATGTCTTTCGACATAGAGTTGGCCCAACAATTCACCCATGTTTTCATTGACCGAATCAACCGCGCGTTTCCAGCGGGGTTCCTGCTCGTCTACGCCGGATAGCCCCTTGTCGAAAAAGTTGAAGGACAATTCGGAAAACTGTTCACCCAGCACCGGTGCAAAGGTGCTGATGGTCTGAAAACTCAGGTAGTCCTTCCAGGTCTCGAGCGGCGTATCCGAGAGGATTTTTCCCGCAGCTTCAAAGTAGCTGGGCTGGGAGACCAGGAAAGTCGAATCGATGGGTATTTGCGCGCTCTCAAAACCCACCGCCCAGTTAATCTGTGGCGCCATTTGATTCAGTTGGTCGATGTTCATCGGATTATAGCGCTTGCTCCAATCGCGGTTTTCTTCCTTGGTCCACATGACTTCGGCGAGCTTTGTTTCCAGGTCGAGCAGGCGTTCGGCACGATCGGAACCATTTTCAAAACCGGCCAGGTCAAACACATCCGTGACATACTTCAGGTAAAGTTGGCGGCCCTTGACAAATTGTTCATCATCCTTCAGGTAGTAGTCCCTGTCGGGAAGTGTCAGACCCGCCTGCACCACGTATATCGCGTTGACGTCCGGGTCCTTCATGTCGGAAAAAATGCCCAGTCCGATCGGTGTGTTGACACCGTACATGCCCAATGAACTGAACGCGCTATAGACACCGTCCAAATTGGTGATTGCCGCGATGGCTTCGAGATCGCTTCGAATGGCTTCGACACCTTTTGCAGTAGCTGCCTCGGCGTCCATGTACGAGTTATAGAAATCCCTGATTTTTTGGGTGGGTGTTCCGGCTTCGACGCCCTCGGCGGTACTGACCTCTTCAACCAGTGTGCGGACATCTCTTTGTGACTGTTCTCCAAGGGCATCAAAGGTGCCCCAACGCGCCTTGTCGGATGGCATTTCAGTTTCTTTGACCCAGGCGCCATTCACATAGTCGAAGAAATCATCCTGTGGTCGCACAGATTCGTCAAAACCCGACTGGTCAATGCCGCTGACGAGTTCGCTGGTAACGGCAGCCACCTCGGTGACAGTTTGCGCTGAGTTTTGCTCAGCCTGGGCCGTTGCAGCCGCCTGATCAGCTTCCTGTTGGCAGCCATAAAGCCCCAAAAGGGCGGTCAGGGTGATGGTTAGCTTGTAATTCATAACGAAAATTCCTTTAAGGAAAAGTGAGAAAAGGACGTTACTATATACCTTCGTGATGCCTGTTGCAGGTGTCGAAAGTTGGGCTGTAAAAAAGGATCTTGAATGGGTAGGTGGCGACCGGCTGAGAAACCTGGAAGTCCGTATATAACAGCCGAGGGTGCAAGCCGTTTACGTGAGGAAATACAATACCTTTGGCGGAAATTGCGGCCCGAGGTCGTCAAGGCGCTCGCGGCGGCGGCAGCCGAGGGCGACCGCTCGGAAAACGCCGAGTATACCTACCGTAAAAAGCAACTGGGGGGCATTGATCGGCGTATACGCTATTTGGGTAAACGTATCGACGTGATGAAGATCGTCGACCGCCCTCCCGCCGACACCTCCGTCATCCGCTTTGGCGCGTATGTCAGCCTGAACACCTCGTTGGAAGGGTATGTCGAATACCGTATTGTCGGGGTGGACGAGACCGATGCCGCCAAGGGTTTCATATCCATCGATTCGCCGGTTGCGCGTGCGCTTTTGGGCAAGTGCGTGGGTGACAGCACCGAAGTTGAGCTTCCCGAGTGTCAGGTCCGCTTCGAAGTACTGGCCATTCGTTACCCGGGATAGAGACGGGAGTGGCGCCTTTGCGCCGTTACCGAATGGATTGGTGCATGGTCATGCGCCGGTGCTTCACAGGTCAAAACGAAGCGAAATCGAATTTTTCTCTTGAAGCCAAAAAATATATCCCCATGTTTTTAGACGTGGTCGCCTTCGGGGGCCACAGGCAGCTTCCGGCCATACCGGCGGAGGTTTATTTAGACTTTATTGCTTCATTGGGAGAATAAGGAAATGACTACTTTTGACTTTTCACCGCTCTACAGAACTTCAGTTGGGTTTGATCGTCTGGCCGCGCTTATGAGTTCAGCCACTCGCCAGGATCAGGGTAATGGTTACCCGCCCTACAATATCCTCATTACAAGCGAAGACCACTACAGGATTACCATGGCGGTGGCGGGCTTTTCCGACGATGAGATCGACATTACGTCAGAACAAAACCGCTTGCTCATCACCGGAAACCGTGCCGATGAATCCGAAGAGCAGGGCGAGTACCTGCACCGCGGTATCGCGACCCGTTCGTTTGAACGCCGTTTCAACCTGGCGGACCATGTCAGGGTGACAGGTGCAAGTCTCGAGAACGGACTGTTGCACATCGATCTGGAACGTGAAATACCCGAGGCGATGAAGCCCCGTACGATCAAGATCGGCAAGTCGGCAACGCGGCTTTTGGATGCTGAGAAAGGTCCCGAAAAGAAAGTCGGGCACAAGAGCAAAGATAAAGCGGCCTGATCCGGCCAATCATGATTGCCAGCCAACGCGGGGGTGCGATTCTCGCACCCCCGTTCTGTATAGGGGAACCGAGCTTGATTCAGCGATTGCAACCAGCCCAAACTGTCGTTAGTCTCATTACCTTTTAGCGGGTCTTACGAGAGATGAAACGTATCGCCTTTTGGCTTTACCAGCCTTATGTCTGGTTCATTTTTGGCCCCATAGGCCTTTTGCTTACCCTCCTGACCGGTTGGACCACCGTGTTGGTTTCGGTGGTGGCTAGTCCGCGGATTGCCAGCCGTTACGTTGCCGCCAACTGGGGAAGGCTTCTTTGCTGGCTGACACCTGTGTGGGTGACGGTCGAGGGGGCGGAAAATGCCGACCCCCGCAAGTCCTACGTCGTGGTTTGCAACCACCAGAGCCAGTACGATATCTTTCTTGTCTACGGATGGCTCAAGCTCGATTTGAAATGGGTCCTGAAAGCCGAATTGCGCAAAGCGCCGGGGGTGGGTGTCGGTTGTGAAAAAGCAGGGCATATATTCGTGGACCGGTCCAACCCGGACCAGGCCCGTAAAGCCGTTAGCGATGCGCTTGATGGTGTCGGAGATGGCGTGGGAGTTTTGTTTTTCGCGGAGGGAACGCGCAGTCCGGATGGCAAACTAAGACCTTTCAAAAAGGGTGCTTTCCGCGTTGCGGCCTCCCAGAAACTACCGATACTCCCGGTGACGATAATCGGTACGCGTGATATTCAAAAACCGAAGTCACTGACGATTTTCCCCGGCCGGATAGGCATGGTGATACACCCCGCAATCGAGGTGGATGGCGGTGACGATGCGGAAACCATTCGTGATTTGATGACCCGGACCAGGGACGCGATTGCCTCGGCGCTACCCGAAGAATTGCGTTAACGCCCACGATGCACCTCGGCAAGCCGGATACACGCATCACCTCTTCGCCAAGAGCGCAAAGAAACTTCAAACTCGCCCTGAAAACCGCCCTGTGGTTTACCGCCATATTGTGGCTGATCCTCTTTCTCGATACGGCCCTTGGACTCGGCTTGAACCACTACGGCTTACGCCCCAGGCACCTGGAAGGCCTGATTGGTATTTTTACGGCGCCATTGCTGCATGCCGGAGGCGAGCATCTGTTTTCAAATACCTTGCCGCTCATCATCAGCCTGACAACCCTGCTTTACCTCTACCCACGATCTGCGATGCGGGTGATTCCGATGATTTGGATCGGTTCGGGGCTGTTGGCCTGGATGGTCGGTCGAGCAAGTCTGCATTTTGGCGCCAGCGGCTTCGTTTACGGGATGTTGGCGTACGTATTCGTCGGTGGAATCCTGCGGTTGGATATGCGCTCGGTGGCCGTATCGGTGATGGTGTGGTTCCTGTACGGATCGATGATCTGGGGTGTGCTGCCGATCCGTCCGAACATGTCGTGGGAGCTCCACCTCGGCGGAGCCATTCTGGGTGTTGCGATGGCGATTGTTTACCGGCGTTGGGACCTGACACCGGTCAAGCGTTACAGTTGGGAGGATGATGACAGCGTGCCGGAGTGGTTTCCACAGCATGAGCCGCCCTTAAGCAACACGCCACGGGAAGCATCAGAAGAGGAAAAATCGTTGGAAAACCCGCCGGCCCGAATGGATTCAGGGGATAAGACGCAGGACTAAAACCCTGTCTTGACCTGTAAGCGCTGTGCTCTTACGCTAATCGTCCTTATTACCCACAGAGAAAATCTTGAAAAAGGTCGGCATTGTTATCCTGTTTCTGATTGCAGCTTTCGTTGTGACCGGATACCTATTACCCACTAAGGTACATATAGAACGCTCGGTCACTGTTGAGCGTCCGGTCACGATGATGTTCGAACTGCTCAACGGCTATCGTTATTTCAACGAATGGTCGCCATGGGCCAAGCGCGATCCGAATGCGAAATTCATTATTTCCGGACCGGAATCCGGCGTTGGCGCCCGTCTGAGTTGGATCGGCGACCCGCACTTGGTGGGAAGTGGCTGGCAGGAGATCGTGGTCAGCAAACCCTACGAGCAGATCAGCATCAAACTCGACTTTGATGCCCAGGGGCCCGCCGATACTGGCTTCACCCTGATCGGGCAGGGCGATGCTACCCGGGTCACGTGGACCTTTGACTCCGACCTGACCGAGGGTGTGAATTTCCTGGATTCCTTCCTGGCGAGATATTTCGGGCTTTTATTTGACCGCTGGGTTGGCGGTGACTATGAAGCGGGACTTGCCAACCTCAAACGGTTTGCTGAATCCCTTCCGGTTTCCGATTTCAGTCAACTGGAAATTGAACAGGTCGATGTTGAGGCACAAAACATCCTTTATGTCACCTCAGCCAGCAGCCAGGATCCGGCGGACATAGCCATGGCGATGTCAGCGGCTTATGGGGAAGTCAGCGAGTTCATGCATCAAACCGGTATCAGCATGAGCGGTCAGCCGATGGCGATTACACGCGCCTGGGAAGAGGGCAGTTACGAGTTTGATGCCGCGATACCGGTCGAATTTATTCCGGGTCAATTGAGTGGCAATATCAAATCGGGCCTGTCACCGGCAGGGCCAGCAGTCAGGGCGGTGCATCACGGCGCGTACGACCAGATGATGCCGACCTATGCGAAGCTGGCAGCGTACATGTCGGCCCACGGTTTAAGGCAGGGAAAGGTATCGTGGGAACATTATATTTCCGATCCCGGCACGACCCAGCCGTCCGACATGATCACCTATGTCTATATCATGCTCGAAGCCCCGGGTATTACTTATTGACCCGACAGAGCATCCGGTAAGTGGGCCGGGCGGGTACTCTTACCAGCGTTTCGCGCAATAAAATGCCGGGCCCCAGTGGTCGGGTTCGCTTGCTGTTTTCAAATGCTGGTTGAATTCCTGCCGGGAGATTTCTTGCGCACCCATGCTCAAAAGATGCGGGTTGCTCACCTGGCAGTCCAGCAGGGAGAATCCCCACTGGTGTAATTGCCGACACAATCCCACCAACGCAAGCTTGCTTGCGTCCGCCTGTCTGCTGAACATGGATTCGCCAAAAAACATCCCTCCAAGCGCCAGGCCATAGATGCCGCCAACCAGTTCACCGCCGACGTGTACTTCAACAGAATGTGCGACTCCCAGCCTATGCAGGCGGATATAGGCCCTGCGCATATCATCGGTGATCCAGGTTCCATCCTGGTCTGCCCTGGGCTCCGCACAGGCAGCGATGACTGCGGCGAATGACTGGTCTGCGGTCAGTGAAAACTGTCCCTGGTTGTAGCGGCGCCGCAAGCGGCGTGAAACATGTACGGCACCGGGGAAAATCACACAGCGGGGTGATGGTGACCACCACAAAATGGGCTGGTCGTCGGAGTACCAGGGAAAGATACCCTGCCGGTAGGCGTTGATCAGGCGGGCGGGGGAAAGATCGCCGCCAATCGCCAGCAGGCCCTCAGGGTAATCCAGGGCCTGGTCTGTAGGCGGGAACGGTGATTCCGGGTCCGGCGCAAGTATGGGAATCACGTCGTCAATCGCTTCAGGATCAGCCCGTTTTGTCTTTTTGCTCTTCCAGCCAACGGTCGGCGTCGAGTGCCGCCATGCAGCCAAAACCGGCCGAAGTGACGGCCTGCCGGTAAACGTGATCGGTCACATCGCCGGCCGCAAAAACACCCGGCACACTGGTCATGGTCGCGAAACCTTCGGTACCGCTCCTGATCGTGATGTAACCGTTTTTCATATCGAGCTGGCCTTTGAATATCTCGGAATTCGGGTTGTGGCCGATGGCGATAAAGACACCATCCACGTCAATCTCGGTCAGCTCACCTGTTTTGGTATGTTTAAGCCTGAGACCCGATACGCCCGTGTCGCCGCCGAGGACCTCGTCGACGTTGTGGTTCCACATGAAGCTCACATTGCCGGTGCGTGATTTTTCGAACAAACGGTCCTGGAGTATTTTTTCGGCGCGTAATTCATCACGGCGATGGACCACAACGACTTCCGATGCCAGGTTTGAAAGATAGAGTGCCTCTTCAACGGCGGTGTTGCCGCCGCCGATAACCGCGACTTTTCGGTCACGATAGAAAAAACCATCACAGGTCGCGCAGGCCGAGACGCCCTGGCCCATGTAGGCCTGTTCAGATTCCAGACCCAGGTACTTCGCACTCGCGCCGGTTGCGATCACCAGTGCGTCACAGCTATATTTGCCGGAATCTCCTTCGAGCAGGAACGGCCGTTGCTTGAGGTCCACATGGTGAATGTGGTCGAAAACAATCTCGGTTTCGAAGCGTTCCGCGTGTGCCAGCATACGCTGCATCAATTCAGGGCCCTGAACGCCTTCGGCATCACCCGGCCAGTTATCCACGTCGGTCGTTATCGTCAGCTGTCCACCCTGTTGTATGCCGGTGATGACGGTGGGTTTGAGGTTGGCGCGGGCGGCATAGATGGCGGCCGTGTAACCGGCAGGCCCGGAACCGACGATCAGCAGGCGGTGGTGTTTGGTATCGCTCATGTATAATTGCTCCGTGAAAAAACAGACGCCCGATCATTTGGCCAGGTACCTGAAAATGTTCGCTGGTTTGGCCTGCGCTGTCAGCTTTGTGGCTGGAACCGCAGATTCAATCACTGCATTTTAACTGATCGGCATTATATTCCATATGCCCATGGACAGGTTTAGCCCCAC
>DATCZY010000148.1:0-3310 GCA_036525655.1 Lysobacterales bacterium
AAAGCGTCCCGCACCATCCGCGTACCATTGACCTTGCCGTCCCAACTGTAACCGGCAATATGCGGCGTGCCGATATTCACCTGCTCCAGTAAAGGCAGAGAAATCTCTGGTTCGTTCTCCCAAACATCCAACACTACCTGCCAGGCCCCCTCAGGCATCAACCGCAACAACGCAGCGTTATCCACTACAGCGCCGCGACCGGCATTCAACAACAGGCCTCCAGGCGAAAAGCATCGCAGCGCCTGTTCATCAAGCAAGTGATAGGTGGGGTATGGGCCAGTGGTTGTCAGCGGCGTGTGCAGGCAGAGAATACTGGCTTCGATCACCTCATCAAATGAACACAGGTCAGGAATCTGCTCGGCGCTGAGAAATGGATCATAACAGCGGCAAGGTACCCCGAGGGCTTTGAGGGTGCGATAGAGGCGCCCGCCAACATTACCACAACCAATAATACCCACCGTTTGCCGCAACCAGTCCGGGCGAACACGGAATAAAGCAGACAGCACATACTGCACGACAGCATCGGCATTGCAGCCCGGCGCGCTGACAAAGGCAATGTTGCGACTGGTCAGGTAATGCTGGTCGATATGGTCGACACCGATGGTGGCGGAACCCACAAAGCGCACGGAACTGCCTTCCAGCAGCGCTGAATTGACCCGGGTAACTGATCGCACCAGTAACACATCCGCATCCCTGACCTGAGCAGCATTAAGCTCACGACCGGGATAAGTCACCACATCTCCATAGGGCGCAAAGAATTCACGCACCAATGGCATATTTTCGTCTGCAACAATTTTCATCAGTATTTACGGATCTGGTTGATTCAACTTGATGGCACGGCCTAATGGACCGCTACCAAAACCCATACGCTGACAGAAATCTGCCAGTTCATCCAGCATTGCCGGTTGGCGCTCTGATTGCACTTCACCAATCGATGCATTTTCATCAATCGGCGTCAGACGTCGTGCAATCTTCAGCTGCTCAAGCCCGGCAGCGATCTTGATCGAGAGTTTGGCGGCTCCACGTACCGGAATCTCGGCCACCTTTTCTCCGGCAGCCAGTATGGCATCCAGATTACCGAAATGGGCCAGCAAGGCAGAAGCAGTCTTTGCACCGACTCCCGGAACACCAGGAATATTGTCCACGGGGTCACCCACCAGCGCCAGAAAATCTGCCAGCTGTTCCGGCCAGACACCCATCTCCTCACGCACACCATCCCGACCACGGGCTTCGCCACGACCGAAATCCCATATCAGATCTTCGTGACGTAACAGTTGCGCCAGGTCCTTGTCGCGGCTTACCACAATAACCTGATGGCCCGCTGTGCGACCCCTGCGGGCCAAGGTGCCGATAATGTCATCTGCTTCATGGCTGTTGCTTGCCAATCCGGTAATGCCTAAAAGTTCGGTCACCTCGGCACAGGCATTCAGCTGAAACGCCAACGCTTCATCCGGTAACGCCCGGTTGGCTTTGTAAGCAGGATAGATGTCGTTGCGAAAGCAACTGCCAAGGCTCTCGTCGAAGGCCACGACAATAAATTGTGGCTGCTGCTGTTCCAGCAAACTCAGCAAAAAACCCAGATAGCCATAAACCGCCTGGGTGGGGTAACCCTCTTCACTATGCCAACGCTCAGGCAAGACGAAGTAATGACGAAAAATGTAAATGGAGGCATCGACCAAATAGAGCGGTGCCAACATCATAGATTGGCCGAGCTGTAGTGGGTGGCATCTCGATAACCGTTACCACCAAATGCCTCAGCAAGTGCTGCCGCCAGCTCTGCCGCCCTTGATGGCAAAGGTGAATCACACCACTGACGCGCCTGCTCAGCCACCGCATCAACAAAGATATCACTGGCGCCGACCTCCCCCGCCAGGTTATCAGCGCTGATCCTGAAACGGTGGCTGGCGGCGCGGGCTAGCATCCACTCCAGCGCCTGGGGTTTGACTTCCACTTGTTCGAAAGAGCGCTGTTGCTGCACGGTGCGGCCATCCGGGTTGTACCAATAGCCAAAATCCACCAACTGGCGACGTTGCTCACCGGCGAGACACCAGTGGGCGATTTCATGCAAGGCACTGGAAAAATAATCGTGCCGAAAGATCAGGCGGTGATGGTCACACTGCTCATCAGCTGGCAGATAAATGGGTTCATCGCCCTCGGCAAGGAGGCGGGTATTACATGCGCCGGAGAACAGTCGATTAAAAATATCCATCAACTGTCTGGTCCGCGGATCAAACACACCAGGCCTACCAGACAATATCCACATCCTCACGACAGCGGGTGCTATCAATGCGTTGCAGATAATCAGGAGAAAGAAACTCGCGACCGGCCAGCAAATGCTCAACATACCAGCGGGCGGGGAGAATGTTATTGTCAATCACAGCGGGGTTGGCGACATAGATCCAGGCGGGAATTTCACCGATGGAAGTCTGAACACAGAACAGCTCTCGACTGTACATGAAAGGCGCGCCTTCATGGGGGTCGAGTTTGGCAATTTCATCGGGATTTGCCAGACGATACAGTACACCCTCGACTCGTTCGCCCCTGGCAAACACAATATTGGCACAAGCCAGTTCCGCATCGCGACGGGAACGTTTATTGAAACGCAAACCAAATCCATCGAGCCAACCTGGGCAATAATCCATTACCTGCAATGCCCGTTTTGCCATTCTCTGCGGATTCATATTTGAACCGTAAGCGAAATAGTAGCTCACAAAATACACCCAAGGTATTGTGCTTAGAAATAATCAGTAGTACCTTATCTTGTGTGGGCGCGATATGGCTTACAGCGCCCTCCAAGGTCCCGGCCTGAACCGGACGCAGTCCATCAGGCCCTGATCGAACTGCCATTTGAGGAGGCTGTATTATGACTACCTCAACACACGATCTCAACACGAGCAACGTGATCGATCTCTTCACGGGTAAACCCTACTCTTCCCGATCCAATCAACGCATCATCCGTCTCGCCCCCGAACTCGATGGTCTGGAAATGATCTATTCCAACGAGGCTCACCCCACCAAATTTTTCAGTATCAAGGTGCTGTGCTGGGCGTTGCGGGCAGATGGTGAAGTAGTGGGTCTGGTGCCATGGCTTGATGACATCATGCCTTGCACCGAAATTAAGGATCCGCTGAATGGTCACTGGGAAGGTTATTATGACCCGGGTATCGACGAGGTGTTTTTCGAAGCCCCGATCCACAAAGTGCTTGAGTTGGAAACCGCCGCTGAATATTACGACTTCGAGTGCGAAACTGACTGTGATGTGGTTCAGGAACTTCCTGACACCATTGGCACCCATGCTGTACTCTCCAGC